>NZ_WMBF01000273.1:0-8421 GCF_019400875.1 Streptomyces anatolicus
CCCGGCCCGATGGCCCCGCGCCACGGCCGCTCCGCTCCCGGCCGCAAGCACCGCCGCGATCCGCGCGTCCTGCGCCATACCGCGCAGCCGCGCCGCGGGAAAGCCGGGGTCGAGCAGGACATAGCCCGCGCCCGCCTTCAGCACGCCGAGGACCGCGACGGCCAGCTCCGCGGAGCGCTCCAGGTGGACGCCGACGGTGTCGCCGCGCCCCACTCCGCGCGCCGCGAGGAGGCCCGCCAACCGGTCGGCGCGGGCGTCCAGTTCGGCGTAGGTCAGCCGTTCTTCCTCGTATACGAGGGCTGTCGCCTCGGGCGTCCGTGCCGCCTGCTCCTCGAACAGCTCATGCACGCACCGCGCCATCCTTCTCACCGCCCTTGTCGTCGGTCCCGGCGCCGCCGCCCTCACCGGCACCCTCGCCCGCGCCCGCACCCTGGTCCCGCGTGCTCTCGGTCTCGTCGTCGATGTCCGGCAGAAGTACGTCGATGTCCCTGATGGAGCGGCTCGCCAGCCCCCACAGGGCGACCGCGAGACCCGCGACACCGGCGAGGAAGAGCATCCCCGCCATGCCGCTGCCGGGTTCGTCGCCGAACAGGGGGCCGAGGAGGGCGAAGACGCCGTCCCCGTCGGCGGCCTGCGGCTCGAAGACGTTGTCGGCGAGCGGGCCGGAGACCGCCGTGGCCAGCGGCACGGAGATCTGCGAGAGGAACATGACCGCGCCGAAGACCCGGCCCTGCCACTCGTGGGGCACCTTGGTCTGCACGATCGCCTGCATGGAGGCGTTGACGAGCGTCATGAGCAGCGCGCCGACCAGGATGGCCGCGCACCAGCCCGCGACCCCGCCGACCAGCGCCATCCCGATCTGCGCCGACAGGCACATGCCGACGATGCCGAGCATCATGCCCCGGCCGCGGTTCCGCGGCCCGCCCCAGGCCGCCATCAGCAGACCGCCGACGACTCCGCCGACGCCGATCGCGCTGTTCACGGCGGCGAGCGCGCCGTTGCCGTCCTTGATCAGGACCATGGGCTGGATGACGGCGAAGCCGAAGACCATGACGAGGTTGACCGTGCAGAAGTTCACGGTCATGTCGCGCAGGCTCGCCTGCCGGAAGAGGTAGCGCAGGCCCTCCATGGCCTCCGCGGTGATCCTGGTGCGGGGCGCGCCCGCGCCCTCGGGGACCTTGTCGCCCCGCATCCGTACGATGCGTACGCCGATGAGCGCGAAGGCGTAGCTCACCAGGTCGATGACGAGGACGGCGCCGATCCCGGAGACGGCGACCATGATCCCGCCCAGTGCCGGGCCGCAGATCCCGGCGGCGCTCCTGGCCCCCGCCAACAGGCCGTTGGCGCGGCCCAGTTGGTCCTTGCGCACCAGGAGCGGCACGGCGGCGGTGAGCGCGGGCAGCTGAAACGCGGCGCTGATGCCGAGCAGGACGGTGGCGGGGTAGACCTGCCATGGTTCGAGGCCGCCGCCGAAGAAGTGCACGAGGGCGAGGAGGCCGACGGTGAGGAATCCGCCCGCATCGGCTATCTGGAGGGCGGAGCGTTTGCGGATGCGGTCGATTATCGCGCCCGCGAACGGGCTGAACAGTGCCTGCGGAAGCAGGGCGCAGAGGGACAGCGCGGTGACGGCGGTCGCCTGCTCACCGGTGGACCAGACCTCGATAATGAAAGCGAATCTGAGAACTGCGCTTCCGACCAGTGAGACGGCCTGTCCCGACCAGACGAGCAGCAAGGGACCCGCACCACTGAAGCGGCCCGGCCCCTGTTTTCCCGCACCCCGCGGCGGCGCTTTTCCGTCCGCTCTCGCGCTGTCGGTCACGTCAGGAGCCGGATATCAGGCTCGCCGGACGCATATCCGTCCAGTTCTCCTCGACGTAGGCCAGGGAATCGGCCCGTGAACTCGCCTCTTGCGCGACCTTCCAGCCGGCGGGGATTTCGAGCGCGGCGGGCCAGAGGGTGTGCTGGTTCTCGTCGTTCACGAGTACCAGATATTCCGCACCATCATCTTCAAACGGATTACTGGCCATATATCTCAAACCCCCCGGAAATCACAAAGAATCCCATTGTGTCCGCAGGAATCATTGCGCGGAGGATCCAATTCCATCAAGCCATTGTGACATGGATCACAGGTCAGAAAAGGGCGAGAGGGTGTGATTTGGCCGTATTCAGTTGAAGGCTTTATGAGGCACGCCGGTGAAAGCGTCGGTCATGGCCGTCACCGGCCGGTGGCCGAGCTTTGCAATTTGCCCATACGCGTCAACCGCGCGGGCACGCCCCGGGAAGGGGCGCGCTGAAATTCACGCCGGAACGCGTGGCGAAGCGCCCGCTGGAGTTCACGCCGAGGCCCGGCGCCTCGCCGTCGTCTTCTTCGCCGCCGCGGTCTTCTTCTGCGTCGTCTTCTTGGCCGCCGTCTTGCTCGCGGCCGTCTTGCCCGCCGCGGATTTGCCGGCCGTGGATTTGCGGGCCGCCGCCGTGGACTTCCCCTCCGCCTTCCCTTCGGCCTTCCCTTCCGCCCTCGCCTTCGCCGTCGTCTTCGTGGCCGTCTTCGTGGCCGTCGTCTTCCTGGCGGGGGTCTCCTTCTTCTTCGCGGTCGACGTCGACTTCTTGCCGCCGACCTGCTTGGGGGTCGCGGGGGACGACTTGCGCGCGGGCGCCGACGCCGACTTGGCGCGGCGGGAACGGAGTTGGGTGACCTCCGCCTCCGCGCCGCCCTCTTCGCCCTGGTCGCCCTCGCCGTCCTCGTGGGACTCGCCCCGGGCCGTGCGGGCCGCGCGGACGCTGTTCTCCAGGGCGGCCATCAGGTCGATGACCTTGCCGCCGCCCGCCTCGGCCGCGGGGGCCTGCTCCGCGGGCGTGCCGCCCTCGACCTTCGCGGCGATGAGTTCCTCGACCGCCGAGCGGTAGTCGTCGTGGAGCGTGGACATGTCGACGTCGCCGAGGGTGTCCATCAGGGCGTCCGCCAGGTCGAGTTCGGCGTCGCGGACCGTGACGTGGGATTCGGGGGCGACGCCCTCGGGCTCGCGGATCTCGTCCGGCCACAGCAGGCCGTGCATGGCGATCACGTCGTCGACCACGCGCAGCATGCCGAGGCGTTCCCGGCCCCGGAGCGCGTACTTCGCGATGGCCACCTTCTGGCTCCGCTTGAGCGCCTCGCGCAGCAGCGTGTACGGCTTGGCGGCGGGGACGCCGTTCGCCGAGAGGTAGTACGCCGCGTCGATCTGGAGCGGGTCGATGCGCTCCGCCGGGACGAACGCGACGATCTCGATCGTCTTGGCGGTCGGGATGGGCAGCGCGGCCAGGTCCTGGTCCGTGATCGGGATGATCGAGCCGTCCGCGTCCTCATAGCCCTTGCCGATCTCGGCCGAGGTCACCTCGCGCTCCTCCAGCTCGCACACCTTGCGGTAGCGGATGCGGCCGCCGTCCTCCGTGTGGATCTGGCGGAAGGAGATCGAGTGGTTCTCGGTGGCGTTCACGAGCTTGATCGGGATGCTGACCAGGCCGAAGGAGATCGCACCGTTCCATATGGATCGCACGTCCGGGACCTCTCACTGGGGGGTTACAGGTGTTATTGCCTCTTTATGCCGCTTCACGCTGCTTCATGGCGCTTGAGACGATTTATGGGACTCTCATCGTATGACGCCGATCACAGAGGTGGAGGGGCGACGGGTCCCGCTCAGCAACCTGGAGAAGGTCATCTATCCCGCGAGCGGCTTCACCAAGGGGGAGGTGCTGCACTACTACGCCGCCACGGCCGGCCCCCTCCTCGCCCATCTCGTGGACCGGCCGCTGTCCTTCCTGCGCTATCCCGACGGGCCGGACGGCCAGCGCTTCTTCACCAAGAACGTGCTGCCGGGCACCCCCGAATGGGTGCGGACCGCCGAGGTGCCCCGCTCCGAGGGGCCCACGCGGCAGATCCTCGTACAGGACCTGGCGTCGCTGATGTGGGCGGCCAATCTGGTGACCGAGTTCCATACGCCGCAGTGGCGGGCCGACGCGCCGGGGCAGGCGGACCGGCTGGTGCTCGACCTCGACCCCGGCCCGCCCGCCACCGTCGTGGAGTGCTGCCGCGCCGCGCTGTGGCTGCGCGAGCGGCTGACGGCGGACGGTTTCCACGTGTACGCGAAGACCTCGGGAAGCAAGGGGCTCCATCTGCTCGTCCCCCTGGAGCCGACGCCCTCCGAAAGGGTCAGCGCGTACGCGAAGACGCTCGCCGTCGAGGCCGAACAGGCGCTGCCCGAGCTGGTCGTGCACCGCATGACGCGCAGCCTGCGGCCGGGCAAGGTCTTCGTCGACTTCAGCCAGAACGCGGCCGCGAAGACCACGGCGGCGCCCTACACCCTGCGGGCCCGCGCCGAACCGACCGTCTCCACGCCGGTGACCTGGGCGGAGGTCGAGGCCTGCGAGGAGCCGGACCAGCTGGTCTTCACGGCCCCCGCGATCGCGCCCCGCCTGCGGGAACACGGCGACCTCCTGGGCCCCCTGATCAACCTGAACCGCGCCAGGCCCCTGCCGCCCCGGGCGGGCCGATGACCCACCGTCCGCGATGAAGCTGTCGATGCCCGTTCGCGTCGCCCTCGCGGAGGGGGTGACCGCGCTGCCCGACGGGGGTGGCTGGGCCTACGAGCCCAAGTTCGACGGGCACCGGCTGGTCGTGCTCCGGGACGAGCGGGGCCGGGTGGTCCTCCAGGCCCGTTCCGGGCGGACCGTCACCACCGCCTTTCCCGACCTCGCCGAGGCCGCCGCCCGGCTGCCCGAGGGCACCGCACTCGACGGCGAGGTCGTCGTCTGGTCCGGCGGGCGCATCGACTTCGCCGCCGTGCAGCAGCGCGCCGCCGCCACCCGCGCCCGCGCCGCCGTCCTCGCACGCACCCTGCCCGCCTCCTACGCCGCGTTCGACCTGCTCGCGGAGGCCGGCGAGGACTGCCGCCGGCTGCCGTACGAGGAACGGCGCGCCCGTCTCGTACGGCTGCTGGCGCCCTGGGGCCCGCCGCTCCAGGCCGTGCCGTCGACGACCGACCGCGACACCGCCCTGACCTGGTACGACACCCTGCCCGCCACCGGCATCGAAGGCCTGGTGATCAAACGGCTCGACGGCGCGTACCGGGGCGGCACGCGCGCGTGGCTGAAGCTGCGGCACAGCGACACCCGGGACGCGGTGGTGGTCGGCTGCACCGGCAACCCCGCCCGGCCCCAGGCGCTGGTCCTCGCCCTGCCGGGGGACGGCACCCCGGTGGTGTCGTCACCGCTCTCCCCCGCCGTGCGCTCCGCCGCGGCGCGGGCGCTGCCCGACCCGGTGGGCGAGGGCGTGGCGACCGCCATCGGCATCGGCGACCTCACATACGCGGCACTGCCCGCGGAGCCGGTGGTGCTCGTCGAGGTACGGCAGAACACGACGCGGCACGCGACGGCGGTCGTGGTCCGTTTCCGGTGAGGGACCGGCGCCCGGGACGACGTCACGCGGGGACGCCGAGCGGCGGGCCCTCCAGCACGCGGGGCTCGTACTCGACCAGCTGGATGCGGCCGTCGAAGGTGCGGTGCCCGATCATCTCCAGGGCCACGTCCGGGTAGCCGTCGTAGATGCGTTCCGCGCCCGTGGCCCCGGTGATCACCGGGAACATCACCACTCGGAAGCGGTCGACGAGACCGGCTCGCAGCAGGGACCGGCACAGGCTGAGGCTGCCGATCGTGCTGAGGAGCCCGTCGCCGCTCGACTTCATGGCACGGACCGCCTCGACGGCGTCGTCGCGGACGAGCGTGGAGTTGGCCCACGTCAGCGGCTCCTCCAGTGAGGAGGAGAACACCACCTTGGACGCTCGGGTCAGCTCGTCCACGGACGCTTCTTCCTCGGGCCGGAACTCGTCCTGGCCATCCGGGACCTCGCCTGCCGCGAAGCCCGACATCAGGCGGTAGGTGTTCGCTCCCATCAGGTAGGTGGCCTCGGGCTGCTCGCCGAGCCACGCGAGGTACTCCGGGCCCTCGAGACCCCAGAACCCGGGCCACCCCTCTCCCGACGCGTAGCCGTCGAGAGAGGTGATGAAGTCGACCAGGAGCTTCGACATGGCGGTGTCCTTTCGTGGGCGTCATGAGCTTGGACGGCGTCATGAGCTGAGACCGGCCGGGAGTCACAAACTCATCGGCATCACACGTGGTGACCGGCATCACATCTAATCAAGTTTGACTAGAGCCTCTGGATGGCATACCTTCCCTGTCGTAGTCAAAGTTGATTAGCCCGCATCTGCCACGAGGAGACCGCGTGACCTTCCTTCCCGAGACCGGATACGTCCCGACCGACGAGGACCGCGCGAGCCTGGACGCCTGGTTCGCCGAGTACGACGCGCACAGCGCGAAGCGCGATGTGGAGCGCATGGCCGACCTGGCCGTCTTCCCGCTCAACCTCGTCAGCGACGACTCCGCGGGCGACGGGCGGTCGGCGCAGTGGAGCCGGGAGCAGTTCGTGCAGACGATGACGCACGTGATGGGGGACGGCAGCGAGGACATCAGCTTCGAGTCCACGCGCACACCCGTCTTCCTCTCCCCCGCCATGGCGGTCGTCTTCACCGACTCGGTGATGACGGCGAACGGCGAGACGCAGCAGCTGCGGTACGCCGACATCCTGATCAGGCGCGGCGGCTCCTGGGCCTTCCAGACCATGGTCCAGGGCGGCTGGGGGGACAACCTCTGACCTGGCGATCCGAGCGATCCGAGTGAGCCGGGTGCGCGGGCGAGCAGGGCGGCGGTTCAGACCCGCAGCCAGGTGTGACGGTCCCTGGCCAGGGCGTGCAGGGCCTCCACATCGGCCGGTTTCAGTACGCCCCCGAGGCGGCCCAGCGCCGGCAGGTCCGCCTCCCGCAGCACCCGCACATCGCGCGGCGGCGCCGCGACGGCCGGTTCCGCCGCCCCCGCCCCGGCCAGCGCGAGGACGGGGCGGACCTCGGCCGTCAGGGCGAACGAGGCCCGGCCCGCGTCGGCGCGGAGCGCGCGCAGCAGCGGCACGGGCGCGGCACGGCCGACCGTCACCATCGGGTCGGTGATGCGGACCCGCTGCTTGCGCACGGCGAGGGTGCCCACGCAGAACAGGCCCCCGGGCCCGATCAGCAGATGGTGGATGCGGGCCCCGCCGGGCAGCGGCACGGAATGCAGTACGCGCCAGCCCGCGCCTTCGAGGCCGTCCAGCGCGTCGCCGACCGCCTGTTCCGCGGCGAGGGCGCGGTGCCGTGGATCGGCGCGCAGCCTGCGCGCGGGCGCCCTGTCCCGCTCCAGGGCGATGTGCAGGGCCTCGCCGGGGCGGTTCGGCGCGAGGTCGTCGTCGGGGTGCAGGGCGAGGCGAGCCAGCTCGCCACGGGTGGGCACCGGCGGCGGGCCCACCGTGACCTCGCCGGTGAGGAAGGGCGCGAGGGCGCGCAGGACATCCGTTTCGCGGTCCTCGCTGAGCAGGTTCACCCGGGACGAGTCACGGTCGTACCACGCGACGTTCCCGCCACCCGGGAGACAGACGTACAACCGCTGCCGCCCGTGCCGCCAGGCCGGTACGACGCGCAGGCCGCTCATGCCGCATCACCCCCCGACCATGGGACCAGCCCGCACGCCGCCGGGCAAGAACCCGGCCGCCGCGCGACCGAGCCGGGGCGACGACTTCGCGCCGCCCCCGCCGGGAGCACGGGCGACACCGGCCGGCACCCCTCTTCTTCCGTAACAGCACCGCCCGTACAGCTATGGCGTGCTGTTACATAGCTGCCGAATCGCCGCAATAGCGGACATCTAACTTCGTAGGTGTCCACTCGACCGCACCGGAGCCGGCCGTCCACCCGAGCCCCGGAGCGACCGGCAGCCGCCCGACCGTAGGGAACGTCCCGTGAGCACCCACCGCCGCCAGACCGTCCTCCGCACCGCCGCCGTCTCGGCCCTAGTCGGCGGCGCGCTGCTCGTGCCGGCCGCCGGGGCCCTCGCAGCCGCGCCCACGGCCTCGCACGCGCCGAAGCCCACCGCCTCCGCCGAGGTCTACGACGTCACCCTCGGCGACGGCGCGAAGGCCGACGTGCGCAGCCGAGGCGGCTCGTACGTCGCGACGCTCTCGGTCAAGGGCGAGCAGATCGCCACGCTCTCCGCGACACACCCCACGGTCACCGAGGGCGGCGTGCGCTACGAGCTGTACCCGTCCAACGGGCACATCGGCATCACGCACCTGAAGGGCGAGGCCACGAAGGGCACAGGGGGCAAGGACACAAAGGGCGGCGACAAGACCGCGGGCGCACCCAAGGGCGGCGTCAGGGCGGGCGCCGAGGGCGTGCCGAGCACGGGCGACCCGGCGTTCCTCGTGGCGGGCGGCGGCATGGCGGCGGCCGGTGCAGCCGGGCTCGGCTTCGCGATGCTGCGCCGCGGCCGCACGGACTCCTGAAAACCCCCGCCCCCCTGCCCCGACTC
>NZ_WMBF01000274.1:0-8416 GCF_019400875.1 Streptomyces anatolicus
GCCCGCGCCCCGTCCGCGTCCTGCTCCGGATCCTGTGGCCCCTCCTGCTGCCCCCACTGGCCCGCTTCCGCCGCTTCGTGACCGTCGGCCTCATGCCCCCCGACGCCCGGCAGGCGCTCGGCCTCCCCTGGACCCCGCGCCAGGAACGCGCCCTGCGCCGCTTCGGCAGGGCGCTGCGCACGATCGTCCCCCTGCTGCCCGAACGGCTGCGCTACCTGCCCCTCGCGCGGCGGGCCCGCGCACAGCACCGGGCACAGCACCGCGCCGCCCGTCGTTGAGACCGGGCGGCGCGGCTCACCACGACGTCAGTGCTTGTGGCCGTGGTCGTGCACGCCGTTCGTGGCAGCGATCTTCTTCCACGACTTCGGCTTGGCCGGCACCGCGGCGGAGCGGGCGAGCCCGGCCTCCCGCGCGGTCGGCGTGTCCGGCCGCGACGGCTGGTACAGCCAGGTGTCGAAGAGGCTTGCGAGCTGCTTGCCCGAGATCCGCTCGGCGTACTTCACGAAGTCGCCGACCTTGGCGTTGCCGTACTTGTACTGCTGCGGCCAGCCCTTGAGGATGGCGAAGAACGTGTCGTCGCCGATCTCGTTCCGCAGCGCCTGCAGAGCGAGCGCGCCCCGGTCGTAGACGGCGCTGTGGAACTGCTTGTCGGGACCCGGGTCACCCGGCTTGACGGTCCAGAACGGGTCGTCGGGGGAGCGCAGCGCGTACACGTAGTCCGCCAGCTCCTGCGCCGTCCCCTCGCCCTCCTTCTCCGACCACAGCCACTGGCTGTAGCGGGCGAAGCCCTCGTTGACCCAGATGTCCTTCCAGTGGTGCACCGAGACGCTGTCGCCGTACCACTGGTGGGCCAGCTCATGGACGACGATGGACGCGTTGGAGCCGTTCGCGAACGCGGCGGGGCTGTAGAAGGGCCGCGTCTGCGTCTCAAGGGCGTAGCTGGTCTTCACGTTCGGGACGTATCCGCCGAGCGCGTTGAAGGGATACTTCCCGAAGACCGTCTCCAGCCACTCCGCGACCTCGGTGGTCCGCTCGATGCTGGCCCGCGCCGCACCCGCGTTGTCGCCGAGGTCCTTGCTGTAGGCGTTGAGGACCGGCAGGCCGCTCTCGGTCTTGTCGGTCGTGATGTCGAACTTGCCGACCGCGAGCGTGGCGAGATAGCTCGCCTGCGGCTTGTTGGAGCGCCAGTTGAAGCGGGTCCAGCCGAGCCGTGAACTCTGCGACTGCAAAACGCCGTTGGAAATGGCCTGGCTGCCGTCGGGCACGGAGACCGACACGTCGTACGTCGCCTTGTCCAGCGGGTGGTCGTTGGAGGGGAACCACCACGCGGCGGCCTCCGGCTCCTGCGCCGCCACACCGCCGTCCGGCGTCCGGTGCCAGGCCGTGTAACCGTCTATCTTCAGCTCGGACGGCTTGCCCGCGTACCGCACCACGACGGTGATCGGCGTGCCCTTGGCGAGCCCGGCGACCGGGGTGATCTCCAGCTCCTGCTCGCCGGTCTTCTCGAACTTCGCCTTCTTGCCGTTGACGCGGACCTCGGAGACCTTGAGGCCGAAGTCCAGGTTGAAGCGCGAGAGGTTCTGCGTGGTACGGGCGTTGATCGTGGCCGCGCCTTCGAGCAGGTCGGTCACCGGCTGGTACTTCAGCCGCAGGTCGTAGTGGGATACGTCGTAGCCGCCGTTGCCACTTGCCGGGTAGTAGGGGTCGCCGATGCCCGGGGCCCCCGGGGAGAAGTCCGCGGCCGATGCCGGGATCGCCAGCAGGAGAGAGGCCGCGAGCGCGCCCGGGGCGATGAGTCTGCGGTGCACGTCAAGCTCCAAGTCGTAGGGGCTCAAGATCTGTTCGTCTGTTCGACGACCCTATTCAGCACTTCCCTCGCACGTCATGTCCATGGCCCCGGACGTCACACGATCGCCATTCGGCCGACATGTACCTGGTTGTCCCATGGACCTGCATGGGAACGCCCGGCCCCCTGTCGCACAGGAGTTCGCCGGTGTACCTTCCGCGCCATGCCGATACGTGCGCGACGCACCCGCCTCCTCTGGAGATCGCTGCTGACGGTGGCCCTGGCCGCCCTGATGGCCACCCTCATGTCCCCCGGCGCGGCGCGCTCGGCCGCCGAGAGCCCGCGCGCGCCGAGCGAGGCCCCCCGGGCCCCGGGGGAGAGCAGACCCACGTACTCGTACAAGGACGCGATACGTGAATCCGTCTGGGTCGACACCAGGATCGACGGCGACGAGAACGGCAGGACCGACCGCGTCGCCGTCGACATAGTCCGCCCCCGCGAACTCGACCGCACCGGCCGCCGCATACCGGTCATCATGGACGCGAGCCCGTACTACGCCTGCTGCGGACGCGGCAACGAGAGCCAGAAGAAGACGTACGACGAGAACGGCGACCCCGTACGCCTCCCGCTCTACTACGACAACTACTTCGTGCCCCGCGGCTACGGCTACGTCGCCGTCGACCTCACCGGAACGAACCGCTCCGACGGCTGCGTCGACGTCGGAGGCCGCTCCGACGTCCACTCCGCCAAGGCCGTCGTCGACTGGCTGAACGGCCGCGCCCGCGGCTACACGAGCCGCACCGGCGACGAGCGCGCCCGCGCCTCCTGGAGCAACGGCAGGACCGGCATGATCGGCAAGAGCTACGACGGCACCATCGCGCAGGGCGTGGCCGCCACCGGAGTGCGCGGCCTCAAGACCATCGTGCCGATCGGCGCCATCTCCTCCTGGTACGACTACTACTTCGCCAAGGGCGCCCCCCTCTTCGGCAGCGGCCCCGCCGGCCTCGCGAACGCCGTGCAGAGCCCCGAGGCCCGCGCCCGCTGCGGCGCCGTACGCCAGCGCCTGATCGACGGGGCGCCCCGCAGCGGCGACTGGACGCCCCTGTGGAACGAGCGCGACCACGTCCCCGACGCCGACAAGGTGCGGGCCAGCGTCTTCGTCGTCCACGGCATGCAGGACCTGAACGTGCGCACCAAGCACTTCGGCCAGTGGTGGGACGCCCTCGCCGATAACGGCGTCGACCGCAAGATCTGGCTCGGCCAGGCCGGCCACGTCGACCCCTTCGACTTCCGCCGCGCGCACTGGGTACGCACCCTGCACCGCTGGTTCGACCACGAACTCCTCGGCTACGACAACGGCATCGACCGCGAACCGATGGCCGACATCGAGCGCGCCCCCGACCGCTGGACCACCGACCGCGTCTGGCCCCCGCGCACCACGGACACCGTCAAGCTCCGCCCCGCCAAGGGCTCCGCACCCGGCGTCGGCACCCTCGGCACGCGCCCCGGCAAGGGCACCGAGACCTTCACCGACGACCGGGAGCTGAGCGAGACCGACTGGGCCGAGCGCATCCACACCTCCACGCCCGCCAAGGCAGGCTTCGTCACCAAGCCGCTCGCCCGCGACCTGCGCCTCGCCGGCTCCTCGAAGGTCACGGTCACCGCGACCCCGACCACCCGCACCGCCCACCTCTCCGCGGTCCTCGTCGACCTCGGCCCCGACACGATCCGCGACTACGCCCACGAGGACGAGGGCATCGTCACGCTCCCCGACCGTGACTGCTGGGGCGCGAGCACCCCGGGCGACAGCGCCTGCTTCAAGAAGACGGAGGCGAAGACCACCGCCGTCGACTACACGATCTTCAGCCGCGGCTGGGCCGACCTCGGCAACTGGGCCGACGCCGAGCGCGGCCGCCCGCTCACCCCGGGCAAGCCCCACACCCTCACCCTCGACCTCGCCGCGAGCGACCACGTCGTACCCAAGGGCCACCGCCTCGCGCTGATCGTCGCGGGCACCGACAAGGGCCTCATCGAACCGCCCGCCGACACCCCGACGCTCACCCTCGACCTGGCCCGCACCTACGCGAAGGTGCCGCTGGTCGGCGGCGCGAAGGCGTTCACCACCTCCACCACCGTCACCCCCCGCGCACCCCGTCTCGACGGCGTGGCCCCGCCGCGTCCGCTCAACCCCCTCCCGGGAGGCAGCACTTCATGACACCGCGCATCCGCACCCTGGCGCTGGCCTGCGCCGCCGCCGCGCTCGCCGCGCCACTCCTGACGGCGCCCGCCCAGGCGACACCGACCCCACCGCGTACCGGATTCGAGGAGACCGACGGCGCCCGCTGGACCACCCAGCCCGAGGAGCAGAGGCTCCTGTCCACCGTGGACAAGGCGAGCGAGCGGATCTCCGTCTCCCGCGTCGGCACCACCAAGCAGGACCGCCCCCTGCGACTGGTCCGCATAGGCGAACGCCCCACGAAGAGCGTCGTATTGCTGATATGCAGCCAGCACGGCGACGAACCCTCGGGCCGCGAGGCCTGCCTGTCGACGATCCGGGACCTCGCGTACGCCAAGGACAAGAAGACCCAGCGGTTCCTGAGGCGCACCACGCTCCTCGTCGTCCCCACGGCCAACCCGGACGGCCGCGCCGCCGACACCCGGGGCAACTCCGACGGCGTCGACATCAACCGCGACCACATCGCCCTCAAGACCGCCGAGGGCCGCGCCCTGGCCGCCGTGATCCGCGACCACCGGCCGGACGTCATCTACGACCTGCACGAGTACGGCTCGACCCCCCAGTACTACGACAAGGACCTCTTCGACCTCTGGCCGCGCAACCTCAACACCGACGAGGCGGTGCACGAGGAGGCCCGGACCCTGTCGAAGGCGTACGTACGCCCGGCCGCCGAGGCCGACGGCTACACGACGGGCACCTACGGCATCTGGACCGACCCCGTCACGGGCGAGCCCATCAAGCAGACCGCGGGAGACGGCCAGGAACGCATCCTGCGCAACGTCTCCGGCATCAAGCACGCGGCGGGCCTGCTCATAGAGAGCCGCGTCGACCCCCTCACCGAGGCGGAGAAGAAGGACGAGGCGCTCAACAACCGCCGCCGCGTGAAGTCCCAAGCCTCCGCCCTCGAAGGCCTCTTCACGTACTCGGACGAACGCCGCGCCCGTCTGGAGCGTGCCACCGGCGCCGCCCGCGCCGAGGGTTACCGCGACCGCGGCCCGGTCTACCTCGGCGGCGCCGACAACGACCCCGCCGAGCCGGCCGAGATCATCCAGAACCCGCCCTGCCGCTACCGCCTGGACGCCGCCCAGTACGGCGACATCAAGGACGAACTGGCGCTGCACGGAGTGACGGTGAAGCGCGACAAGTCCGGCGCGTACGTCCCGCTGCGGCAGGCCGCGCGGGCCCTCATACCGCTCCTGCTCGACGAACGTGCGCCGTATCACATGGTCACAGCTCGACCCGACATGGACTGTTGAGGGCCTGAGATGCGCGTCACATGTGGTAGGGGGTAACGGAGAACAAAGTCTCGACGTAATCGACCCCTTGAAAGGTGTCACCTGTGACGCAGGATCAGCGACAAGCGGACGACGGGGGAGGGTCGCGGGAGATCATGGCGCCCGCCCCCGGCGGCCGGTCCCCGAGCACGGACCGGGTGGTGTTCGGCGTGACCGCCGGGCTCACCCTGGCGTTCGTCGTCTGGGGCGCGGTGGCGACGGACTCGCTCAAAGATATCTCCACGGACATGCTCAACGGCCTGATGCACAACGGCGGTTGGTTCTTCATGCTGACCGCGAGCGGGTTCGTGGTCTTCGCGCTCTGGCTGGCCGTCAGCCGGTACGGGAAGATCACCCTCGGGAAGGAGGGTGAGGAACCGGAGTTCCGCACCGTCTCCTGGGTCGCCATGATGTTCAGCGCCGGTATGGGCATCGGCCTGATGTTCTACGGAGTGAGCGAGCCCCTGGCCCACTTCACCTCGCCGCCGCCGGGCACCGACCCGGCCGACTCGGCCGCGGCGATGGAGACGTCCATGGCCACCACCCTCTTCCACTGGACGCTCCACCCGTGGGCGATCTACGCGGTCGTGGGTCTCGCCATCGCCTACAGCACCTTCCGGCGCAACCGCCGCCAGACCATCAGCGCCGTCTTCGAACCGCTCATCGGCAAGAAGCACGCGCGCGGCACCTGGGGCCGGGTCATCGACATCCTGGCCATCTTCGCCACCCTCTTCGGCTCGGCCGCCTCGCTGGGCCTCGGCGCCCTGCAGATCGGCAGCGGCATCGAGGTGCTCGACTGGATGGAGGACGCCGGCACCGGTCTGCTCGTCGTGATCATCGCCGTACTGACCCTGGCCTTCGTGGCGTCCGCCGTCTCCGGGGTGGAGAAGGGCGTCCAGTGGCTGTCCAACATCAACATGGTGCTCGCGCTGCTGCTGGTGGTGTTCGTCTTCATCGCGGGCCCCACCGTCATCATGCTCGACATGCTGCCGACCTCCATCGGCGCCTACCTCAACGACCTGCCGCAGCTCATCGGCCGCACCGAGGCCTCCAGCGGCAAGGGCGTCGCGGACTGGCTGAGCGGCTGGACGGTCTTCTACTGGGCCTGGTGGATCTCCTGGACGCCCTTCGTCGGCATGTTCATCGCGCGGATCAGCCGCGGCCGTACGATCCGTCAGTTCGTCGGCGGCGTCATGCTGGTGCCGAGCACGGTCAGCCTCATCTGGTTCGCGGTCTTCGGCGGCAGCGCCATGACCGTCGCGGACCGGGGCGGCCTCAAGGGCGAGACGACCCCGGAAGCGCAGCTCTTCGGCCTGCTCCACGAGTACCCGATCGCCACGGTGACCAGCCTCCTCGTGATGATCCTCGTGGGCATCTTCTTCGTGTCGGGTGCCGACGCCGCGTCGATCGTCATGGGCACGCTCTCCCAGCGGGGCGCACTGGAACCGGGCAGGTTCGTCGTGATCTTCTGGGGCATCGTGACCGGCGCCGTGGCGGCGATCATGCTGCTGATCGGCGACGGCTCGGACGACGCGCTCACGGGTCTGCGCAACCTCACCATCCTCGTCGCGGCGCCCTTCACGCTCGTGATGATCGGCATGTGCGTCTCCCTCATGCGGGACCTGCGCCACGACCCGCTGATCGTGCGCGGCGAGCACGGCACGGAGGCCGTCGAGAAGGCAGTGATCGCGGGCCACGAGCAGTACGACGGTGACTTCGAGATCCGCATCGGCCCCGCCCAGGACGACGACGGCGACGGCGGTGGCGACGGCCTCGAAAGGGACAACGACCCGGTCAAGACCGGCTGACGGTCCCCGCGGGACCCGGAGGGCGCGCTCGACAGGCGCCGCCCTCCGCGCGTTCCGACCCGCCCAGCGGGTTCCGCCCCTCCAGCGGGTGCTGCCCGCCCAGCGGGTTCCACTCCTCCAGCGGGTCCGCCCGTCCAGCGGGCTGTGCGCGGGTACGCCCTCGACCGCGCGTACGCAGTGACACGCGTCCGGGGCCGCCGCGGGCACACCGGCCGGGGTCGCCCGCGGCGAAATGTGTCATGCCGTGCTCACATCACCCCGCCGCTGGGGATACTCACAGCATGTCTGCCGAGTACGCGACCTTCGGTCTGGCACCGGCCATGCGAGCCGGTGGAGTTCTCGCCAACGGTGACTTCCAAGTGCACCGCGACTTCGTCGACTTCATCGTGAACGGGCGCCCCCTCCTCTTCCAGCTCTGCGACCTCGACGCGGTGTCGCCGCTGGCCGCCGACATCCCGCCCGCCATCTTCACGGCACACGTCCGCAGGCTCCTCCTGGAGGCCCGGGCACCGCTGCGCGACGGGCGGTACGTCATCTATGGCTGCCCCGAGTGCGAGGCCCTGGAGTGCGGCGCGGTCACGGCGGTGATCGAGAAGGCGGCCGACGGCGGTGACGACTTCATCTGGCGCGACTTCGCCTGGCAGACGGCGGAACCCGTCGACCTGGAACTCAACGGCTACCACGGCATAGGGCCGTTCCGCTTCCGCGGCGCCGAATACCGTGAGGCGCTTGGCCGGTTGCTCGCCGCCGACGCGCCGCAGGAGCGCCGCAGGGTCCTGCTGATCGGCGCCCGCGTCGCGCTCCTCGCCAAGCTGGCGGCGGCCCTGCGCACGATCGGCATCGGCGCGGAGATCGCCGCCGACGCGGCGGGCGTCCCACCTGACGAGCTGCGTACGTACGGAGCCGTCGCGTTCGGCCGCGCGGTCCCCGACGAGACCCGGCGCTCCGTGCGCGCGGCGTTCGAGCAGGCCGGGATCGAGGTCACCTACGTGGACGGTCTCGCGCCGATAGTCCCGCTCCTGGTCGCCCAGATCGAGTACGCGCTCGACCGCAGCCCGCGCGAACAGCGCCGCCTCACGCACCTCGCCGCGTGCCGGGACGCGGCGAGGCTCCAGGTCACCTCGGCCTGCCGGGTCCAGCTGATCACGTACCGGGTGGACCGCCTCTCCCGCGCCCACGTCCACGAAGTCCTCGACGAGGTCCTGGAGGCGGGGGAGCACCGGGTTCCCCTGGCGGGGAAGGCGACGAAGGGCGCGTCATACGTGGTGGCCCGAACCTCCACCAGCGTCCTCGTAACCCCCACGTCCCCCAC
>NZ_WMBF01000275.1:0-8412 GCF_019400875.1 Streptomyces anatolicus
GGCCCCTGCGGCCCCCACCCCGACGTGTCCGTCATCGCCCTCGTGTCCATCGTTCCGTGCGTCCCTGTGGCCCCCCACAGTGATCGCGTCACCTTAGCCGGGGCTGCTCGACGGCCGTCCCGGCGGTCTCCGGATGCGTGGGGGGCCTCGGCCCCGGCGAGCCGTAAATCTCCCGTGACCGCGTTGCGTACGGGCGTACGTATCGATGTGTACACTCGTACGCATGGGATACGCACTGCTCGCCGGGGCCATCGCCGCGGAGGTGGCCGCCACCACGGCCATGAAGTACAGCGAGGGGTTCAGCAGGCTGTGGCCCTCGCTGATCACGCTCGCCGGGTATCTGATCGCCTTCACCCTCCTCGCGCAGACCCTCAAGACGCTCTCCGTGGGCACCGCCTACGCGATCTGGGCCGGCGTCGGCACCGCGGCCGTCGCCGCCATCGGCATGCTCTTCCTCGGGGAATCGGCCAGTCTGCTCAAGCTCACCGGCATCGCCCTCGTCATCGTCGGCGTCATCGTGCTCAACCTCGGCGGGGCCCACTGATGCCCCGCCGCTACGACCCCGAGCGCCGCCAGCGGATCATCGACGCCGCGATCCGGGTGGTCGGCGCCAAGGGGATCGGCGGGCTCAGCCACCGCTCGGCCGCCGCCGAGGCCGACGTGCCGCTCGGCTCGACCACGTACCACTTCAAGACGCTCGACGAGCTGCTGGTCGCCGCCCTGCGGCAGGCAAACGAGGGCTTCGCGAAGGCGGTGGCCACAAGCGGCGCCTTCGAGGACCCGCGCACCGACCTCGCCGCGGAGCTGGCCCGGCTCCTCGGCGACTGGCTCGCGGGGGAGCGCACCGGCGTCGAGCTGGAGTACGAGCTGTACCTCGCCGCCCTGCGCAGACCCGCGCTGCGCCCCGTCGCCGCCGAGTGGTGCCGGGGCCTCACCGACCTCCTGGTGCCCCGCACCGACCCCGTCACCGCGCGCGCCCTCGTCGCCCTCATGGACGGGATCTGCCTCCAGGTGCTGCTCACCGGCGGGACATACGACGAGGCGTACGCGCGCGAGATGCTCGGCCGGCTGCTCGCGCCCGCGCAGGGGCGGCCCGGAGCGTGAGACCGGTTCGCCCGCGCGAGGCCGCTCCGGTTAGGTTTCACCCATGACCGACACGAACGCACCCCGCACCACCGGCGCCATCGCCGCAGGCCTCGCCACCGTCACCGCCGACGGCACCGTCCTCGACACCTGGTTCCCCGCGCCCGAGCTGACCGCTGAGCCGGGCCCCGCCGGCAGCGAGCGGCTGTCCGCCGAGCGTGCCGTGGAGCTGCTGGGCGAGGGCGCGGCCAAGGCGATCGGCCCGGACGCCCGCCGTGGCGTGGAGATCATCGCCGTACGTACGGTCATCGCGTCCCTCGACGACAAGCCGCTGGACGCCCACGACGTCTACCTGCGCCTGCACCTGCTCTCGCACCGCCTGGTCAAGCCGCACGGCGTGAACCTGGACGGCCAGTTCGGCTTCCTCGCCAACGTCGCCTGGACCTCGCTCGGCCCGGTCGCCGTCGACGACGTCGAGAAGGTGCGGCTCAACGCCCGCGCCGAGGGCCTGCACCTCGCCGTCACGTCCGTCGACAAGTTCCCCCGCATGACCGACTACGTCGTGCCGAAGGGCGTCCGCATCGCCGACGCCGACCGCGTCCGCCTCGGCGCGCACCTCGCCGAGGGCACCACGGTCATGCACGAGGGCTTCGTCAACTTCAACGCGGGCACGCTCGGCACCTCCATGGTCGAGGGCCGCATCTCCGCCGGTGTCGTCGTCGGTGACGGCTCGGACATCGGCGGCGGCGCCTCCACGATGGGCACCCTGTCGGGCGGCGGCAACGTCCGCATCGTCATCGGCGAGCGCTGCCTTGTCGGCGCCGAGGCGGGCGTCGGCATCGCGCTGGGCGACGAGTGCGTCGTCGAGGCGGGCCTGTACGTCACCGCCGGTACGCGCGTCACCATGCCCGACGGACAGATCGTCAAGGCCCGCGAGCTCTCCGGCGCCTCGAACATCCTCTTCCGCCGCAACTCGGTCACGGGCACCGTCGAGGCCCGCCCGAACAACGCGGTCTGGGGCGGCCTCAACGAGATCCTGCACAGCCACAACTGAGCATCGCCCACAACTGGGCATCGCCGAGAAACGACAAGAGGGGGAGCGTCATGCGCGGAAGCGTCATGCGGAGAACGGGAATCCGGGCCCTGGCCCTGGGGGCCGCGACAGTGATCGGACTGGTCGCCGCGGGCGGTCAGAGCGTGGGCCAGGCCCGCGGGGAAGGGCAGGCGGCGGCGCGGGAGATGAGCCACGCCGCGGCCGGTGACCACAGTCACCGGCTGCGCAAGAGCGACATCCCCTGGAGCGGCCACGGCCCCAACCCGTTCAACGCGCAGATCAAGCTCGCCGACGGGCGGCGCGTCGCCATGCACTACATGAGCGGCAAGGGGCTCTACGTGCAGGACTACAGCCCCCGGGCCAAGGGCTGGTCCAAGCCCGCCGTGATCTACAAGACGAGGACCGACGCCTGCCAGGGCATCGGGCTCAAGGCCAAGGACGGCACCGTCGCGGCCTTCGGGGACTTCGCCCGGTACTGCGCGGACGGCGAACCGCCCATGGAGTCCGTCGCCGCCGTGGCCACGGGATCGCTGACCAAGTGGGACAAGCACCTCACGACGAACTTCGACGGCTGGCAGAAGATCGCCGTCGCGCCCGGCGGCAAGAAGGTCACGTTCAGCCGGTACAGCAAGACGCTGCGCTGGACCAAGGCGGCGGGCTTCCCCGCCGCCCGCTGACCCGCTCCACCCAGAACGGCCACCCTCCGGGGTGGCCGTTTTTCGGTTTCTCCGGCCGGCAGGCATAGCGGGGGGCGTCCGGACCCGTCCTCCTCCATGTGGGGGGCAACAGGCCCCCCAAGGGAGTGAAGGTGACGATGGATGCCCAAGAGCAGGACAGTTTCCGGGAGTTCGTGGCGACCAGATCGCCGGCGCTGCTGAAGACCGCCGTGCTGCTCAGCGGCGGCGACCGGCACGCGGGCGAGGACCTGCTGCAGAACGCGCTCGTCAAGGCCGCGGGCCGGTGGCGGCGGATCGGCGAGCCGGAGGCGTACGTACGAAGGATCCTCTACCGCCAGCAGGTGAGCCGGTGGCGGCTGAAGTGGCCCCGGCGCGAACTGGCCGTCGCCGAACCGCCGGAGAGCGCCGCGGCCGGTGACGCCACCTCCGCCGCTGAGCTGCGAATTGTGCTGCGCGGGGCGCTCGCCAAGCTCACCGCGCGCCAGCGGACCGTCCTGGTCCTGCGCTACTTCGAGGACCTGCCGGAGGCGGAGGTCGCCCAGCTCCTGGGCTGCTCCGTGGGCACCGTGCGCAGCACGACGCACCGCTCCCTCGCCCGGCTGCGGAGCCTCGCCCCCGAACTGGCACGGCTGGACCGGCCGGAGAGCGGATCCAGGTCGATGTCCCGCGACTTCTCGCCCATGGAGGTATGACCGTGAATATGGAAGAACTGGTGCGCGAGTCGCTGCGGGAGCAGGCCGGCCAAGGCGCGCCCCTGCCGGGGGACTTCGCCGACCGGGTGCTTGCCGCGCGGCGGCGCCGCAGGACCCGGACGATCGCGGGCACCTCGCTCGCCGCGGTGACGGCCCTCGCCGTGGCGGTGGCGGTGCCGGTGCTCGCGGAGGACACCGGGCGGCAGGAAACGCGTCCGGCGAGCGAGCTGAGGACCGGCGACGTCGTCGCGCATCCCGGCCAGACACCGCCCCGCGACCTGATCGCCGCGGGAGACAAGGCGCTCGCCGCGTTCAGCACGAGCGTCCCCGTCAAGCAGTCGAACGGCGACGAGATCGTCACCCGTACCTACCGGCTGCTCGACCAGAAGACCGGCACCTACCGCAAGGACGCCCGATGGTCGTGGGTGGCCGTCGCGCCCGGCATGCGTACCGCCGCCGTCCTCGAACAGAAGCTGCCCGTGCGGCGGATCGGGCTGCTCAACCTGCTCACCGGCAAGGTCGAGCGCTGGATCCCCGTGGACCGCAAGGTCGGGGGCGTCGCGTTCTCGCCGGACGGCAGGAAGCTCGTCGCCACGACCTACGCGAAGAGTCCGGACCTGATGGACATGAGCCGGCCGATGCACGACGGCGAGCGTGAGCGGCCCGGCCCCGCCGTGCCGAGCAGGACCGGCTTCTACGTCGTCGACGTGGCGACGGGCGACTCCGGCTGGAGCAAGGTCAAGACGGCGGAGAGCGAGTTCGGGCCCGACACGATCAACACCCGGGAGGACTTCGCCTTCAGTCAGGACGGCACCCTCGTCTACTCGGGCCTCACCTCGGCCCCGCATCAGCAGTACTACGACTTCAAGGGCCGCGAGAAGCGCACCCCCGCGAGGGAGAAGCACGTGCGCTGGTTCAACGGGGCCGGGCTCTCGCCGGACGGCAAGCTCGTCGCGGGCGAATTCGCGGGCGACGGCAGGACGACCGCGTCCGACATCCTCGACCCCCTCACCGGCAAGCGCGTCGCCAAGGTGCCCGGGCAGCAACTGCTCGCCTGGGCCGACAACAAGCGGCTCATCGCCTGGGACATCGCACCCGGCACGAGCGAGTACCGCAACCGGCTCGTCCTCGTCACCATCGGCAGCAAGAAGACGGTCCCGCTCAGCGGCTACCGCTCGTCCAAGGCGGACTCGGCCGGACGCTGGCAGCCGGTCTTCGCCGAACGGTAGACGGCGAACACCCGGTCTTCGCCGGACGGGGGTCGGCGAAGACCGGCTCGATTTCCGGTCGGCCATGGCAGGCACTAGTGCCAACTCGCCCTCGTATGGGCCACCATGGCGGGACAGTGGGTCCCCAATGGCGGAACAGCTGTTCCCTAGGAGGCGTCATGAGGCTCGGCAAGGCACTCGCCACCGGAATCGCCGAAGAGCAGCCGCGGGAGGAGGAGTCGGCGCGCATGGCCGAGACCTCCGTGCCCGACCCCGGCCCGAGGACCGCCGAGGCGGTGCCGGAGCCCCGGCCGGTCGAGGCCGCGGTCACCCGATGAGGCGGCGGCTCCCCGAGGAACGCCCGACGGAGCCGCCGACCGGATACAAGATCGCCCGCCCGGTGCTGTCCCACGACGGCACCCGGGCCGCCTTCACCGGCGTCTCCCTCGGCGCGGGCCAGCCGTACGGGGTACTCGACGAGGCGCGCTGCGTCTACGGCAGACGGCACAGCGCGCCCCACCGCCGCTGCGACTGCGGCTTCCACTGCGTGCACGACCGCGCCACCGCCGAGGGGCTGCTGTGCACCGCCGAGCACCGCAAGGCGGTGCTGCTCGAAGTGACCGTGCTCGGGGTGTACATCCGCTTCGAGCGCGGTTTCCGTTACGCGCGTCAGCGGGTGCGCCGCGCGACCGTGCCGCCGTGCGACTGCGGTGCCGCCGCCTCGCTGCTCGCCGACGCCGGGTGGGGCAGGCCGGGGTGGCTGGTCCTCGAGGCGGCGTGCGGGCGGTGCCGGGGCGGACGTCGGGCCGTGTCCGTCGTGGAGTTCGCACGGCTCGCGGGGGAGGGGCTGCGGGTCGACGCGGCCGCCCCGCCGGCCTCCCCGGGCGGGCTGCCGGGCCTTGGCATGCCCGAACTGATGGCCGAGGCCGCACTGCTCCAGGCGCGCCTTGACTGGTTCCAGTCCGAACTGGCACGGCTGACCGGGGATCAGCGGGGATAGCGCGGCCCGGCCCGGGTACCCGGACCTCCCAGCCAGAAGGGAGGCGGCACCCGTGACCGGGACCATGGACGAGCGGTCGACGCGCGACCAGGCGCAGCACTCGGTGGGACAACTCGTCGAGCAGGCCACAGCACAGCTTTCGGAACTCGTACGCCAGGAAATGCGGCTCGCAGGCCAGGAGATGGCCGAAAAGGGCAAGCGGGCGGGGCGGGGCGGCGGGCTCCTCGGAGCGGCCGGCGCGATCTCGTACGTCGGGATCATGGCGCTGGCGGCCACCGCGATCGCGGCGCTCTCACTGGCCCTGCCCGTCTGGGGCGCCGCTCTGATCGTCACCGGTGTCCTCTTCGCCGTGGCCGGGGCACTCGCGGCCGCGGGGCGCGCTCAGCTGAAGCGCGCGGCACCGCCCGTGCCGCAGGAGGCCATCGACAGCGTCAAGGCGGACGTCGAGGAGATCAAGGGAAGGGCGCACCGATGACGAGCGCACCGAGGAATCCTGATAACCCCCACACTCCCCAGAACCCCCAGAACCACCAGAACTCCAAGAGCCCCCAGAACTCCAAGGGCCCGAAGGATTCCGGGAACACGGGCGTGAAGGAGCCGGACGAACTGCGCCGGCAGATCGAGGAGACCCGCGGCCGGCTCGGCGAGACCGTCGAGGAACTGGCCGCGAAGGCGGATGTGAAGACCCGCGCCCGGCAGCGCGCCGAGGCGGTCAAGGGCCAAGTACGAGGAACGGCGGCACAGGTGAAGGACAAGATGACCGAGCAGGCGGCGCGTGTGACGGGCAAGACGGCACAGGAGGCGGGCCACGCGAAGGGCGTGACCGCCGAGGGCACCGCCCAGGCCAAGGGCAAGGCGATCGAGGGCGCGGCGCAGGTGAAGGGCAAGGCGATCGAGGGTGCCGCGCAGGTGAAGGGCAAAGCCATCGAAGGCGCGGCCCTGGCCAAGGGCAAGGCCGTCGAGGGTGCCGCGCAGGTGAAGGGGGCCGTGCTCGGCGCCAAGGCGCGCGCGGAGGAGCACCAGGCCGTCGTGCGGGCCGAGGAGAAGGTCGCCGAGACCGCGCGGCGCGTGCAGGAGAACACCCCTGAGCCGGTTCGGGAGGTCGCCACCGGCGTCGTACGGGCAGGCCGCAAGCGCCCCGGGGCGTTCGTCGTCGCGGGAGCGGGCGCGCTGCTCGCGTACGTGGTGCTGCGCGGCCGGAAGGGCGGTCGCCGATGAGCAAGGCCGCGGCGCTCTACAAGCCGCTCGGGATGGCCTTCGGCATGCTCGGCGGCATGGTCGCCAGCTCCCTGTTCAACCGCACGTGGAAGGCGGTGGCGGGCGAGGACGACGCCCCGGATGCGCACGACGAGGAGCGCAACCTGCGCGAGATCCTTGCCGCGGCCGCGCTCCAGGGCGCGATCTTCGCCGTGGTCAGGGCGGCGGTGGAGCGCGGCGGCGCGGTCGGCGTCCGCCGCGTCACGGGACGCTGGCCCGACTGACCCATACGCGGGCCCGGTCGGCGCCGACGAGGTGCGTCGGCTGTGTTCACAGCGGCAGCTTGACACCGTCGTGGCTGCGCGCGAAGCCCAGCGAGGCATGGAGAGGCATGGAAGCGGTGCGCGTCCGTGCGCCGTTTGTTGCCGGTCCGCTGGACGAGCGCGCGGCCACGCGCGCGTGTGCGCTCCACGGCCCGCTCCCCGTGGGATCGCGTTGACGGGGCTGGGTGCCCGGAGGAAGCTCGGCCCATGACCACCACGCGACACCACTCCTACGCACGTTACGTCGCGATCGGCGACAGTCAGACGGAGGGCGTCGGGGACGGCGACGAGACACACGGCTACCGAGGCTGGGCCGACCGCCTCGCCGAGATCCTCGCCGCGGACAACCCCGGTCTCACCTACGCCAATCTCGCCGTGCGCGGCCGGCTTACCGCGGGGATCAAGGCGGAGCAGCTGGGCCCCGCCCTCGCGCTGAAGCCGGATCTGGTGACCGTGATGGCGGGCATGAACGACCTGGTGCGGCCGGGCTTCGACGCCGCACGCGTCGCCGCCGACATCGAGGAGATGTTCACCGCGCTCACCGGGGCGGGCGCGCACGTGGCCACCGTGACCTTCCCGGACATCGGGCGGATCGTCCCGCTCGCCCGGCGCGCGCTGCCCCGCGTCCTGGACCTCAACGCCCGGATCAGGGCGGCCGCCGACCGGCACGGGGTGACCGTGCTCGACACCTTCCCGCACCGGATCACCACCGATCCGCGGCTGTGGAGCGGCGACCGCCTGCACGCCAGCCCGCTGGGCCACGCGAGGATCGCCGACGGCATGGCCGACGCGCTCGGCCTGCCCGGCCACGAGGACTGGCTGACGACACTGCCGCCGCTCCCCCCGGTCTCGGTGCTCGGCGAGGTGGCGGCGGAGGCACGCTGGCTCGCGGGATTCATGGGGCCGTGGCTGTGGCGGCGTATGCGGGGACGTTCCTCGGGGGACGGCCGGGAGGCCAAGCGGCCCGTGCTGGGCGCGGTGACCACACCGGACCACGAACGGGCTTGACCTGAACCTTGGTTGAGGTCGGATCGTAGGGCGTGCGTACCGACACACACCGAGACGGACGGGACGGCAGCCATGTCTGCGACCACGAACACGCACACGACCGCCAACAAGGCCACGGACACGACCCCGGGCAAGACCCCGAGCAAGACCCTGAGCACCCGCACCCACCC
>NZ_WMBF01000276.1:0-8400 GCF_019400875.1 Streptomyces anatolicus
GCCCCCACCCCCACCGAAACATCCAACGGCGCCCGCAGCGCCACCGCGCCCGCCATCTCACGGCGGACCAGCTCCTCCACCTTCGCCCGCTCCCCCGGAGCGATCTCCAGCACGATTTCGTCGTGGACCTGGAGCAGCATCCGCGAGGCAAGCTCCGCCTCGGTCAGCGCACGGTGGACGTTCAGCATCGCGATCTTGACGATGTCCGCCGCCGTGCCCTGGATCGGCGCGTTCAGCGCCATCCGCTCGGCCATCTCGCGCCGCTGGCGGTTGTCGCTGTTGAGGTCGGGGAGGTAGCGCCGGCGGCCCAGCATCGTCTCCGTGTACCCCGTGGCGCGCGCCTCGTCGACCGCGCGGCGCAGATAGTCCCGCACCCCGCCGAACCGCTCAAAGTACGTGTCCATCAGCGCGCGCGCCTCGCCCGCCTCGATGTTCAGCTGCTGGGAGA
Organism: Streptomyces anatolicus; assembly: GCF_019400875.1. Lineage (NCBI taxonomy): Bacteria > Bacillati > Actinomycetota > Actinomycetes > Kitasatosporales > Streptomycetaceae > Streptomyces > Streptomyces anatolicus. Next base: position 449 of record NZ_WMBF01000276.1, read on the forward strand.
GGCCGAACGCCGACAGGCCGTACGCCAAGCCGTACGACATCGCCTTGATCTTGCGCCGCATCTCCGCGTCGACCTTCGAGCGGTCCACGGAGAACACCTGCGAGGCGACCGTGGTGTGCAGGTCCTCACCGGAGGTGAACGCCTCGAGAAGGCCCTCGTCCTCGGAGAGGTGTGCCATCACGCGCAGCTCGATCTGGCTGTAGTCCGCCGTCATCAGCGACTCGAAGCCCTCGCCGACCACGAAGCCGCGGCGGATCGCCCGGCCCTCGTCCGTGCGGACCGGGATGTTCTGGAGGTTCGGCTCGGTCGAGGAGAGGCGGCCCGTGGCGGCCACCGTCTGGTTGAACGTGGTGTGGATGCGGCCGTCCGCGGCGATCGACTTGATCAGGCCCTCGACGGTGACGCGCAGCTTCGCCTGCTCGCGGTGGCGGAGCATGATGACCGGCAGTTCGTTCTCCGTCTGGGCGGCGAGCCAGGCCAACGCGTCGGCGTCCGTGGTGTAACCGGTCTTGGTCTTCTTCGTCTTGGGGAGGTTCAGCTCGCCGAAGAGGACTTCCTGGAGCTGCTTGGGCGAGCCGAGGTTGAACTCGTGGCCCGCCGCGGCGTGCGCCTCCTTCACGGCCTGCTGCACGGCGCCCGCGAACTGCTGCTCCATCGCCTCCAGATGGGCGCGGTCCGCCGCGATACCGTGCCGCTCCAGGCCGGCGAGGAGTGTCGACGTCGGCAGCTCCACGTCCTTCAGGAGGTCACTCGCGCCGACCTCCCGCAGCTTCTCGCCGAAGGCCGTGCCCAGGTCGAGGACGGTGCGGGCCTGCGACATGAGGTTGTCGGCCTCGGCGCGGTCGTCGTCCTCCGTGCCGAAGGCGAGCTGGCCGTCCGCGGCGGAGGCGGGCGCCAGCTCACGGCCCAGGTATTCGAGGGAGAGGGCGTCCAGGGCGAAGGAGCGGCGGCCCGGCTTGACCAGGTAGGCGGCGAGGGCGGTGTCCATGGTGACGCCGGCCACGGCCCAGCCGTGCTCGGGGAAGACCCTCATCACCGCCTTCGCGTTGTGCAGGACCTTCGGCTTGGCCGGGTCGGCGATCCAGGCCGCGAACGCGTTCTCGTCGGCCTCGTCCACGCTCGCCGGGTCGAACCAGGCGGCCGCTCCCCCGGCCGCGGCGAGCGCGACCTCGGTGACCGTGCCCGACCCGAGCTGCCAGGTGTCGACCGTGGCCATGCCGAGGACCGCCTTGCCGTGCTCGGCCAGCCACGGAGCCAGCTCGCCCGCGCCGAGCACCACGCCGTCCAGCTCGACGCCCGGCTCGGCCGGGGCCTGCTCGGCCTCCTCGGCGCCCGGGTCGACGGCAAGGAGCCGCTCGCGCAGCGAGGGGTTACGGATCTCCAGGGTGTCCAGGACCATGGCGAGCGCCGTGCGGTCGTACGGAGCGCGCTCCAGGTCGGCGACGGTCTTGGGCAGCTCTACGTCACGCACCATCTCGGTCAGGCGGCGGTTGAGCTTGACCGACTCCAGGTGGTCGCGGAAATTCTGCCCGGCCTTGCCTTTGACCTCCTCGGCGCGCTCGACGAGGTCGGCGAACGAACCGAACTGGTTGATCCACTTCGCGGCGGTCTTCTCGCCGACGCCCGGGATGCCGGGGAGGTTGTCCGACGGGTCGCCGCGCAGCGCCGCGAAGTCGGGGTACTGGGCGGGCGTGAGGCCGTACTTCTCGAAGACCTTCTCCGGGGTGAAGCGCGTCAGCTCCGAGACGCCCTTCGTCGGGTAGAGCACGGTGACGTGGTCGCTGATCAGCTGGAAGGAGTCGCGGTCGCCCGTGACGATCAGGACTTCAAAGCCGGCCGCCTCCGCCTGCGTGGCGAGCGTCGCGATGACGTCGTCCGCCTCGAAGCCGTCGACCGCGAAGCGCACCGCGTGCATCGCGTCGAGCATCTCGCCGATCAGCTCGACCTGACCCTTGAACTCGTCGGGGGTCTTGGAGCGATTCGCCTTGTAGTCGGGGAACTCCTGCGAGCGCCACGTCTTGCGCGACACGTCGAACGCCACCGCGAAGTGCGTGGGCGCCTCGTCGCGCAGCGTGTTCGCCAGCATGGACGCGAAGCCGTAGATCGCGTTCGTCGGCTGGCCCGTCGCGGTCGTGAAATTCTCCGCGGGCAGCGCGAAGAACGCCCGATAGGCCAGGGAGTGCCCATCCATGAGGAGCAGGCGCGGGCGCTGCTCGCCACCCGCCCCGCCGGCCTTGGTCGCCGCGGTCTCGGACTTCTTCTTCGCTGCTGTCTCTGCCACGTCCCCGATCCTGCCACGCCCCACTGACAGTCCCGTCCCGCCCGGCCCCTGAGCCGGGCATTGTCACTGCCGCGTGGGAGTATCGGAGACGTAGCTCACGTACGTGCTCGAAGGGGAGCCGACCATGGCAAGCAAGCCGCCCAAGGGCGATCCGGTCCAGGACGCGCCGCAGGTCGCCGAGGTCAAGCACGCGGCGGCGGGGCTGCCCGCCATCGGTCCCACCCTGCGCATCGCCCAGCAGCAGATGGGCGTGCGCCGCGCCGCGCTGACCCTGCTGCGGGTCAATCAGAAGGACGGCTTCGACTGCCCCGGCTGCGCCTGGCCCGAGCCGGACCACCGCCACAAGGCGGAGTTCTGTGAGAACGGCGCGAAGGCCGTAGCCGAGGAAGCCACCCTGCGCCGCGTCACCCCCGACTTCTTCGCCGCGCACCCGGTCGCCGACCTCGCCACCCGCAGTGGGTACTGGCTGGGCCAGCAGGGCCGCCTCACCCACCCCATGTATCTGGCGGAGGGCGCCGAGCGGTACGAACCGGTCTCCTGGGAGCGGGCCTTCGACATCGTCGCCGAGGAGATCGCCGCCCTCGAAAGCCCGGACGAGTCCGTCTTCTACACCTCCGGACGCACCAGCAACGAAGCGGCGTTCCTCTACCAGCTCTTCGCCCGCGAGCTGGGCACGAACAACCTCCCCGACTGTTCGAACATGTGCCATGAGTCGTCCGGCTCCGCGCTCACCGAGACCATCGGCATCGGCAAGGGCAGCGTCCTGCTCGAAGACCTCTACAAGTCGGATCTGATCATCGTCGCCGGTCAGAACCCGGGCACGAACCACCCGCGCATGCTCGCCGCCCTGGAGAAGGCCAAGCGCAACGGCGCGAGGATCATCACGGTCAATCCGCTGCCCGAAGCGGGCATGGAGCGCTTCAAGGACCCCCAGAGCCCGCGAGGCGTGCTCAAGGGCACCGCCCTCACCGACCTCTTCCTCCAGATCCGCCTCGGCGGCGACCAGGCGCTCTTCCGCCTCCTGAACAAGCTGATCCTGCGGACCGAGGGCGCCGTCGACGAGACGTTCGTACGCGAACACACCCATGGGTACGAGGAGTTCGTCGCCGCCGCCCAGGACGCCGACTGGGACGACACCCTCAAGGCCACCGGCCTGGACCGCGCCCGCATCGAGGAAGCCCTCGCCATGGTCCTCGCCTCGAAGCGCACCGTCGTGTGCTGGGCGATGGGCCTCACCCAGCACAAGCACTCCGTGCCGACCATCCGCGAGGTCGTCAACTTCCTCCTGCTGCGCGGCAACATCGGCCGCCCCGGCGCAGGCGTCTGCCCCGTGCGCGGCCATTCGAACGTGCAGGGCGACCGCACGATGGGCATCTTCGAACGCCCCGCGCCCGCCTTCCTCGACGCCCTGGAGAAGGAGTTCGGCTTCGCGCCGCCCCGCCACCACGGCCTGGACGTCGTCCGCGCCATCCGCGCCCTGCGCGACGGCGAGGCCAAGGTCTTCTTCGCCATGGGCGGCAATTTCGTCTCGGCCTCCCCCGACACCGAGGTCACCGAGGCCGCCATGCGCAAGGCCCGCCTGACCGTGCACGTCTCCACCAAGCTGAACCGCTCGCATGCCGTCACCGGCGCGCGCGCCCTCATCCTGCCCACCCTCGGCCGCACCGAGCGCGACCTCCAGGCGGGCGGCGAGCAGTTCGTGACCGTCGAGGACTCCATGGGCATGGTGCACGCCTCCCGCGGCCGCCTGAAGCCCGCGAGCGACCAGCTGCTCTCCGAGCCCGCCATCGTCTGCCGCCTCGCCCGCCGCGTCCTCGGCCCCGACTCGCGCACCCCCTGGGAGGAGTTCGAGAAGGACTACGCCACCGTCCGCGACCGCATCGCCCGCGTCATCCCCGGCTTCGAGGACTTCAACGCGCGCGTGGCACACCCCGGCGGCTTCGCCCTGCCGCACGCCCCGCGCGACGAGCGCCGCTTCCCCACCACCACCGGCAAGGCCAACTTCACGGCCGCCCCCGTGGAGTATCCGTCCGTCCCCGAAGGGCGCCTGCTGCTCCAGACCCTGCGCTCCCACGACCAGTACAACACCACCATCTACGGCCTCGACGACCGCTACCGAGGCATCAAGAACGGCCGCCGCGTCGTCCTGGTCAACCCCGACGACGCCAGGGAACTGGGCCTCGCCGACGGCACGTACACCGACCTGGTCAGCGAGTGGCGGGACGGTGTGGAGCGCCGCGCGCCCGGCTTCCGCGTCGTGCACTACCCCACGGCCAGAGGCTGCGCCGCGGCCTACTACCCGGAGACGAACGTCCTGGTGCCGCTGGACGCCACCGCGGACACCAGCAACACCCCTGCCAGCAAGTCCGTCGTCGTGCGCCTGGAACAATCCACGGTCGACTGAGCGTTCGCTCAGCGACAGGTGACGACGTCGAACGAACGGAGCCGGGCCCCATGGGCGAGCAGCACAGCGTGAAGTTCCCGCAGGAGGTCATCGACGAGTACGCCTCGCTCGGTGTCGACCTGCCCTCCCTGTTCTCGGCGGGCCACCTCGGCACCCGCATGGGCGTCCAGATCCTGGAGGCCTCGGCGGAGCGCGTCGTCGGCACCATGCCGGTCGAGGGCAACACCCAGCCGTACGGCCTGTTGCACGGCGGCGCCTCCGCGGTCCTCGCCGAGACCCTCGGCTCGGTCGGCGCGATGCTGCACGGCGGCATCACCAAGCTCGCCGTCGGCGTCGACCTGAACTGCACCCACCACCGCGGCGCCCGCTCGGGCCTGGTCACCGGCGTGGCGACGCCCGTGCACCGCGGCCGCTCCACGGCCACGTACGAGATCGTGATCAGCGACGAGCAGGGCAAGCGGGTGTGCAGCGCGCGCCTGACGTGCATGCTGCGGGACGCGCCCGCGGGCGGCGCCGCCGCCTGACCCATGAGACCGGCGCCTGAGACCGCCGCCTGATCCCGAGAGGGGCCGCACGCACAGGGCCGGAGCCTCTGGCTCCGGTCTAGCCTCGGCGCATGAGGCACCGGATGCGCCGCCGCGACGGCGGGCCGTACGGATGAATGCCGTCGGGCCCGTCGAGCCGGGCGAGGACACCTACGACCACGAGGCCGCCGCCCCGGAGCCCGCGCCGCCCGCCCGGCGCGGGACGCGGCACCGGCGTACGGCGATCGCCGTCGCCACGGCGGTGGCCCTGGGCGCGGCCGGCCTGAGCCTCTATCTGACCCGCCCCCAGCCGCCGCCGGAGCCGCCGCCACCCTGGCCGTCGCAGAGCGTGTCGGTGACGTACACGGGCGAGATGTCCCGCCCCAGGGCCCGAGAGCGGGACTTCACCTTCGCCGTCACCTTCACCCAGGCGTCCGGGCCCCCGGTGACCGTCCGCCAGGTCGCCCAGCCCTCGGCGTCTCTTTCGGTGCGTACCTCCCCCGGCCCCCCATTCACGGTGAAAACGGGAACTCCCCGGAAGTTGATCATCACGATGCACATTCGCGAATGCGGAGAAGTGCCACGGAATGCCGGGCTCCCTTTCCTAGAAGTAACACTGCGTAATGCACGCGCAAACGAGCGGCAGAGTTACATCCTGGGTCCGGAATACGCGAATGATCTTTCTGCGGCTCTGCGCGCCGCATGCCCACGAACACGCATGTCATGAGCTAAACGTCTTTACACTCCTGCCACTTTGTCCTGGGGATTCTCAGCATGTGGATACGTCGAGATCCACCGAACAAGGTCATATTCGGCCCCAACCGCCCCCTGCGTTCCACCCCGGAATACTCCGTGGCATAACAAGAGCGTCACAGCCTTGGTCCGACCACTCCACCTGGAACAAAGGCGCCCTTAGAGTCACGGCCAGTCACCGCGCCCACCGGATTCCTCTCAGTTCGGTTCCGCGCTCGACTCGGCGTTCCAGCAAGGGACAGCCGTGCCAGGGGAAAGGACTGATCGTGCGTCAACGTTCGCTCATAGCCATCACCGCCGCACTCACCGCGGGGGCGCTCACCCTCACCGCGTGTGGTTCGCGCGACGACAAGGACAAGGAGAGCGGCGAGGGCGGCGGCACCACCGTGGTCATCGGCGTCGACGCGCCGCTCACCGGGGACCTCTCCGCACTCGGCCTCGGCATCCGCAACTCCGTCGAGCTGGCCATCAAGCAGGCCAACGCCAAGGAGTACGTCGACGGCATCACCTTCAAGATGGAGGCCGCCGACGACCAGGGCCAGCCCTCCTCCGGCCAGACGAACGCCACCAAGTTCGTCGCCAACAAGAAGCTGCTCGGCGCCGTCGGCCCGCTGAACTCCTCCGTCGGCGAGTCCATGCAGAAGGTCTTCGACGACGCCAAACTCGTCCAGGTCTCCCCCGCCAACACCAACCCGGCCATGACCCAGGGCCCGGACTGGAACGGCGGCAAGAAGGTACGCCCGTACAAGGCCTACTTCCGCACCGCCACCACCGACGCCATCCAGGGCCCCTTCGCCGCCCAGTACCTGTACAACACGGCCAAGAAGAAGAAGGTCTTCGTCGTCGACGACAAGAAGACCTACGGCGCCGGACTCGCCGCCACCTTCAAGGACGAGTTCACCAAGCTCGGCGGCAAAGTCGCCGGCACCGAACACGTCAATCCGGACACCAAGGACTTCGGCGCCGTCGCCACCAAGATCAAGAACTCCGACGCCGACGTCGTCTACTACGGCGGCGAATACCCGGCCGCGGGCCCCCTCAGCAAGCAGATGAAGAAGGCCGGAGCCAAGATCCCCCTCGTCGGCGGTGACGGCATCTACAGCGCCGACTACATCAAGCTCGCCGGCAAGGACGGCAAGGGCGACTACGCCACCTCCGTCGGCCAGCCCGTCGAACAGCTGCCCTCCGCCAAGGAATTCATCGCCAACTACGAGAAGGCCGGCTACAAGGAGGCCTACGAGGCCTACGGCGGCTACTCCTACGACTCCGCCTGGGCCATCATCGAGGCCGTCAAAAAGGTCGTCGAGGACAACGACGGCGAACTGCCCTCCGACGCCCGCGCCAAGATCGTGGACGCCATGCAGGACGTCTCCTTCGACGGCGTGACCGGCAAGGTCTCCTTCGACAAGTACGGCGACGCCACCAACAAGCAGCTCACCGTCTACCAGGTCAAGGACACCACCGACCCCGCCAAGGGCTGGAAGCCGGTCAAGTCCGGCACCTACACCGGCTGACCCGCCCCGCAGCACAACACCCCGCAGCACACGACACCCCGCAGCACACGACACCGCCGCGCGGGGCGCTGCCCGACAGCGCCCCGCGCGGCGTCACATCCGGCGCGGCGACGGCAGAACCGTCGCAGCGGTGCCGTATCCGTCGCATTCGAAGAACTCGGAGGACCTGCGGTGCACGAACTGCCGCAACAGCTGGTCAACGGCCTGCTACTGGGATCCATGTACGGCCTGATCGCCATCGGCTACACAATGGTCTACGGCATCGTCCAGCTCATCAACTTCGCCCACGGCGAGATCTTCATGGTCGGCGGCTTCGGTGCCCTCACCGTCTGGCTCTGGCTCCCCGGCTCCACCACCATGTGGGTGGCCATCCCCCTCATGCTCGTAGGCGCCGTCATCGTCTCCACCACCATCGCCATCGGAGCCGAACGCTTCGCCTACCGCCCCCTGCGCGGCGCCCCCCGGCTCGCCCCGCT
>NZ_WMBF01000277.1:0-8366 GCF_019400875.1 Streptomyces anatolicus
CGTCCCCCGCACACCGGCCGCGACAGCCGAGGCCCCCTCCGTCCGCCCCGACGCCAAGGCCCTGCGCGAGGCGATCAAGGGGCTGCCGGACGCCGACGCGACCGCGGCCCTCGTCCGCGTCGGCGGCACGGACGGCACCTGGCGCGGCAGTTCGGGCGTCCACGACCTCGTCACGCACCGCAAGGCCGACCCGCACGGTCGGTTCCGCGCCGGGTCCACGACCAAGATCGTGACGGCGGCCGTGGCGTTGCGACTGGCTGCCGAGGGCACCCTCGACCTCGACAAGCCGGTGCAGCACTACATGCCGGAACTGTTCGGGAAGGGACCATTCGGGGAGGAACCGTCCGGGAAGGAGTTCCGGCCCATCCCCGTACGCAGCCTCCTGAACTACACCAGCGGCCTCAAGCCGGGCGACGGCTTCGACGACGAGTACGCCCACCGCTACGACACGCTGGATCCCCGGACCGTCGTCGCCTCCGCCATCGCCAAGGGCCCCCAGCACGACCCGGGCGCCGAGCAGCACTACCGCAACATCGGTTACACCGTGCTCGGTCTGCTGATCGAGAGGGTCACCGGAGACACGTACGCCCATCAGGCCCGGCAGCGCGTCTTCGAGCCGCTGCGCATGCGCGACACGTACTTCCCGGGCGCCGACCCCCGCATCCGCGGCCCGCACAACCGTGGCTACCAGAAGATGGAGCGCCCGGACGGCACGACCCGGCTGGTCGACGTCACCGAGTGGAACCAGTCGGACCGCTTCGCGGCGGGCGACATGATCTCGTCCACGGCCGACCTGGAGACCTTCACGCGGGCCCTGTTCGGCGGCAAGGTCCTGCCGAGCGCCCAGCTGAAGGAGATGCTCACCCTGCCCCGCCTGGCACCGGGCGTCCCCGAGGCGGTCTTCGGCGGGGGCCCTCAGTACATGGAGATCGGCGGCAAGGCGGTCTGGCTCAAGACCGGCGCCCGCTACGGCTACACGAGTCTGATCGCCGCGACCGAGGACGGCTCCCGTACCCTCGTCTACTCGGTCAACGCGACCGACGCGAAGGGCCAGGGCATGAACCCGGTGGCCGAGCGCATCGTGGGAGCCGCGTTGCGGTGAGGTAGGTTCACCAGGTTGTCTGGTGCGGTGTGCGTGACGGGGGTTGCGGTAGGGCGGGGAATCGGCCGCGGGACTGGCATGTCCTGGACCTGGACCTGGATCCGACGCCGGGTGACAAGGAGGACCGGCCATGGCGCCCGGGTGGAATTGGGAGAGCGGCGAAGGCCTGTTGGGTATCGACGACCCCGCCGAATGGGACGCGGCCTACGAGCGCGGTGAGCGACGCCTCGGTACGGCAGCGATCGGACTGGCCTTCAACTGCCCGTTGGAGGAGGTCTCACCGCGCCTCATCAGGGCGATGCGGTTGCCGGACCAAGGCCAACGAGGCTTCGCGTTCACCGCGGCAGGCACCGCGGCCCGGCTCAACGGCGAGCTGACACCTGAGTTGTACGAGGCGCTGCGCGCGGTCGGCCATCGTGGCATCGCCGAGAACGCCATCGACGACACACTGACGTTCGTGCCGTTCCGGAAGCTGCCGCTGTGGTTCAAGTGGCGGAAGGTCGCATCAAAGGTGGAGGACAAGCTGATGACCTGGCGGCTGGAGGTCACGTATGCGATCGAGGGCGCCCGGAATGCCTTGAGGCGACGCCGCTGATGGAGGCCTCCCACTGGGACTGGGAGAGCGGCGAGGGGCTGATCCGGATCGATGACCCCGCCGACTGGGACGCCGCGTACGGACGTGGCGCGGACCATCTCGGCACCGCGGCGATCGGCCTCGCCTTCCGGTGCCCCCTCGAAGACGCCTCGCCACGCATCATCAAGGCGATGCGGTCGCCGGACATCGCTCAGCGCGGCTTCGCCTACACCGCCGCGGGTGTCGCCGCCCGGCTCAACGGCGCGCTGACCCCGGAGCTGTACGACGCGTTGCGCGCCGAGGGGCACAAGGGGCTCGCCGAGTACGCCATCGACGACACCCTCGTCTTCGTGCCGTTCCGGCAGCTGCCGCCGTGGCTGAAGCGGCGGAAAGTGCTGACGTATGTGCGCCGCAGGCTGGAGGGCTGGTGGCTGCGCTCCGCGGATCCGGTTCTGGACGGCTGGAAAGCCGTACGGCGCCGCTCCTCCTGACGCGGCGCCGCACGGCCTCGTGGGGACGGCTACTTCGCGGACTCCACCGCATGCCCGCCGAACTGGTTGCGCAGCGCCGCGATCATCTTCATCTGCGGCGAGTCGTCCTGGCGGGACGCGAAGCGGGCGAAGAGCGAGGCGGTGATCGCCGGGAGCGGCACCGCGTTGTCGATGGCCGCCTCGACGGTCCAGCGGCCCTCGCCGGAGTCGGCGGCGAAGCCCCGCAGCTTCTCCAGGTGCTCGTCGTCGTCCAGCGCGTTGACGGCCAGGTCGAGCAGCCAGGAGCGGATGACCGTGCCCTGCTGCCAGGAACGGAAGACCTCGCGCACGTCGGTCACCGAGTCGGCGGCCTCCAGCAGCTCCCAGCCCTCGGCGTAGGCCTGCATCATGGCGTACTCGATGCCGTTGTGGACCATCTTGGAGAAGTGGCCGGCGCCGACCTTGCCCGCGTGGACGTAGCCGAAGTCGCCCTCCGGCTTGAGGGCATCGAAGACCGGCTTGACGCGGGCGACATGCTCGTCGTCGCCGCCCACCATGAGGGCGTAGCCGTTCTCCAGGCCCCAGACGCCGCCGGAGACACCGCAGTCGACGAAGCCGATGCCCCTGGCCTTCAGCTCCTCGGCGTGCTTCTCGTCGTCCGTCCAGCGGGAGTTGCCGCCGTCGACGACGATGTCGCCCTCGGAGAGGAGGTCCTTCAGTTCGTCGACGGTCGACTGGGTCGCGGCGCCCGCCGGGACCATCACCCAGACGACGCGCGGGCCTTCGAGCCTGTCGACGAGTTCGGCGAGCGAGTCGACGTCGGTGACGTCGGGGTTGCGGTCGTAGCCGATGACGGTGTGGCCCGCGCGGCGGATGCGCTCGCGCATGTTGCCGCCCATTTTGCCGAGGCCGATGAGTCCGAGCTGCATGTCAGTCACTTGCTTTCTGCGAGTCGGCCGCGCAGGGCGCGGTAGGTGGCGACGAGGGACTGCGTGGAGGCGTCGAGGCCGGGGACCTCGGCGCCTTCGGTGAGCGCGGGCTCGACGCGCTTGGCGAGGACCTTGCCCAGCTCGACGCCCCACTGGTCGAAGGAGTCGATGTTCCAGATGGCGCCCTGGACGAAGACCTTCTGCTCGTAGAGCGCGATGAGCTGGCCGAGGACCGAGGGGGTCAGCGCGCGGGCGAGGATCGTGGTCGTCGGGTGGTTGCCCTTGAACGTCTTGTGCGGGACCAGTTCCTCCGGCACGCCCTCGGCGCGCACCTCGTCGGGCGTCTTGCCGAAGGCGAGCGCCTGGCCCTGCGCGAAGAGGTTCGCCATCAACAGGTCGTGCTGCGCGGCGAGTTCGGGGCCCAGCTCGTCGACGGGCCGCGCGAAGCCGATGAGGTCCGCGGGGATCAGCTTCGTGCCCTGGTGGATGAGCTGGTAGTAGGCGTGCTGGCCGTTGGTGCCGGGCGTGCCCCACACCACCGGGCCCGTCTGCCACCCCACGCCCCGGCCCTCGCGGTCCACGGACTTGCCGTTGGACTCCATGTCGAGCTGCTGGAGGTAGGCGGTGAACTTGGAGAGGTAGTGCGAGTACGGCAGCACCGCGTGCGACTGCGCGTCGTGGAAGTTGCCGTACCAGACGCCCAGCAGGCCCATCAGCAACGGCGCGTTGGCCTCGGCCGGTGCCGTGCGGAAGTGCTCGTCGACGAGGCGGAAGCCGTCCAGCATCTCGCGGAAGGCGTCCGGGCCGATGGCGATCATCAGGGAGAGGCCGATGGCGGAGTCGAAGGAGTAGCGGCCGCCGACCCAGTCCCAGAACTCGAACATGTTCGCCGTGTCGATGCCGAACTCCGACACCTTCTCGGCGTTGGTCGAAAGGGCCACGAAGTGCCTGGCCACGGCCGCCTCGTCACCGAGGGAAGCCAGCAGCCAGGAGCGCGCGGCCTTGGCGTTGGTGATCGTCTCGATCGTCGTGAATGTCTTGGAGGCGATGATGAACAGCGTCTCGGCGGGGTCGAGATCGCGGATGGCCTCGTGGAGGTCGGCGCCGTCGACGTTCGAGACGAAGCGGACGGTGAGGTCGCGTGCGGTGTAGGGGCGCAGCGCCTCGTAGGCCATGGCGGGGCCGAGGTCGGAGCCGCCGATGCCGACGTTGACGATGTTGCGGATGCGCTTGCCGGTGTGGCCGGTCCACTCCCCCGTACGGATCTTCTGGGAGAAGGCGGCCATCTTGTCGAGTACGGCGTGCACCTTCGGCACCACGTTCTCGCCGTCGACCTCGACCACCGCGTCGGCGGGCGCCCGCAGGGCGGTGTGCAGGACGGCGCGGTCCTCGGTGGTGTTGATCTTCTCGCCGCGGAACATGGCGTCGCGCTGCCCGAACACGTCGGTGGCGGCGGCCAGTTCCTGGAGGAGGGCGAGCGTCTCGTCGGTGACGACGTGCTTGCTGTAGTCGATGTGCAGGTCGCCCACCTGGACGGTGTAGCGCTCGGCGCGGCCCGGGTCGGCGGCGAACAGGTCGCGCAGGTGCGTGCCGTTGAACTTGGCGCGGTGGTCCTCCAGAGCGGTCCACTGCGGGCGGCGGGTGAGAAGCGGCTTGGTGTCGGCGGTGAGGGGCTTGCTGTCAGTCATGTCGTACGGACTCCTTCGTGCCGGCGGCGTCCCCGTGCAGCGCGACGGCGTACATCTCGTCGGCGTCGAGGCGGCGCAGCTCTTCGGCGATCAGCTCGGCCGTCGAGCGGACCTTCAGGGCGAGGGTGCGCGCGGGCTGGCCGGGCAGGGTCAGGGTGGCGAGGGGGCCCTCGGGGCGGTCGATGCGGATCTCGCCGTTCGCCGTGCCGAGGCGGACCGCGGTGATGACGGGCCCGGCGGTCGTGACGCGCTCGACGGTGACGCCGAGCCGGGCGCCGAGCCACCGCGCGAGCAGTTCGGCGCTGGGGTTGTCGGCCTCGGACTCGACGGCGGCCGACGTGATGCCGGTGCGGGCCTGGTCGAGGGCGGCGGCGAGCATGGAGCGCCACGGGGTGAGGCGGGTCCAGGCGAGGTCGGTGTCGCCGGGGGCGTAGGACGCGGCGCGGGCCTCGAGGGCCGCGAGCGGGTCCTCGACGGCGTACGCGTCGGTGATGCGGCGGGCGGCGAGCGCGCCCAGCGGATCCTTGGCGGGGTTCTCCGGCGCGTCGACCGGCCACCACACGACGACGGGGGCGTCGGGCAGCAGCAGCGGCAGGACGACGGAGTCGGCGTGCTGGCCGACCTCGCCGTACAGCCGAAGGAACACGGTCTCGCCGGTGCCCGCCTCGGAGCCGACCCGCACCTCGGCGTCGAGGCGGTTGCCCTGCCGGTCGCGCGGGGAGCGGGCGGTGCGCCGGATGACGACGAGGGTGCGCGAGGGGTGCTCGCGGGAGGCCTCCTCGGCCGCCTTCACCGCGTCGTACGCGTTCTCCTCGTCGGTGACGATGACCATCGTCAGGACCACGCCGACGGCGGGGGTCCCGATGGCCCGGCGTCCTTGCACGAGCGCCTTGTTGATTTTGCTTGCCGTGGTGTCGGTCAGATCGATCTTCATGGCCTGCGCCAGCTCCGTCCGTCTCGTGCGAGCATCTCGTCCGCTTCCCTCGGGCCCCAGCTGCCCGAGGCGTACCGGGCGGGCTTGCCGTGGGTGTCCCAGTGCTCCTCGATGGGGTCGAGGATGCGCCAGGACTCCTCGACCTCCTCCGTGCGGGGGAAGAGGTTGGCATCGCCCAGCAGTACGTCCAGGATCAGACGTTCGTACGCTTCCGGGCTGGACTCGGTGAAGGACTCGCCGTACGCGAAGTCCATGGACACGTCACGGATCTCCATCGACGTACCCGGGACCTTCGAGCCGAAGCGCACGGTCATGCCCTCGTCGGGCTGGACGCGGATGACGATGGCGTTCTGGCCCAGCTCCTCGGTGGCGGTGGAGTCGAACGGCGAGTGCGGGGCGCGCTGGAAGACGACCGCGATCTCGGTGACCCGTCGGCCCAGGCGCTTGCCGGTGCGCAGGTAGAAGGGGACGCCCGCCCAGCGGCGGTTGTCGACCTCCAGTTTGACGGCGGCGTAGGTGTCGGTCGTCGACTTGGGGTCGATGCCCTCTTCATGGAGGTAGCCCTTGACCTTCTCGCCGCCCTGCCAGCCGTCGGCGTACTGGGCGCGGACCGTGGACGCCGCCGGGTCGTCGGGGAGGCGCACGGCCTTGAGGACCTTCAGCTTCTCCATCACCAGCGACTCGGCGTCGAACGCGGCCGGCTCCTCCATCGCCGTGAGGGCCATCAGCTGGAGCAGGTGGTTCTGGATGACGTCACGGGCGGCGCCGATGCCGTCGTAGTAGCCGGCGCGGCCGCCGATGCCGATGTCCTCGGCCATCGTGATCTGCACGTGGTCGACGTAGCTGCGGTTCCAGATGGGCTCGTACATCTGGTTGGCGAAGCGGAGCGCCAGGATGTTCTGGACGGTCTCCTTGCCGAGGTAGTGGTCGATGCGGAAGACCTGGTCGGGGGCGAACACCTCGTGGACGATGGCGTTCAGGTCCTTGGCCGACGCGAGGTCGTGGCCGAACGGCTTCTCGATGACCGCGCGGCGCCAGGAGCCCTCGGGGGCGTCCGCGAGGCCGTGCTTCTTGAGCTGCTGGACGACCTTGGGGAAGAACTTCGGCGGCACGGAGAGATAGAAGGCGTAGTTGCCGCTGGTGCCGCGCTTCTCGTCCAGCTCCTCGACGGCCTCCCGCAGCTGCCGGAAAGCGGTGTCGTCGTCGAAGTCACCCGGGATGAACCGCATGCCGTCGGCGAGCTGCTGCCAGACCTCCTCGCGGAAGGGGGTGCGGGCGTGTTCGCGCACCGAGTCGTGGACGACCTGCGCGAAGTCCTGGTCCTCCCACTCGCGGCGGGCGAACCCGAGGAGCGAGAAGCCCGGCGGGAGCAGTCCGCGGTTGGCGAGGTCGTAGACGGCCGGCATCAGCTTCTTGCGGGACAGGTCGCCGGTGACGCCGAAGATGACGAGCCCGGAGGGGCCCGCGACGCGCGGCAGGCGCCGGTCGCGGGGGTCCCTCAGGGGGTTGTGCCAGTCGGTGACGCTCACTTGGTGCCGGCCTCCTTGTCCGCGAGACGGTCCGCGACCGTGCCGAGCAGGTCGGTCCAGGCGGCCTCGAACTTGGCGACGGCCTCGTCCTCCAGCTGCTGGACGACCTCGTCGTAGGAGATGCCGAGCTTCTCGACGGCGGCAAGCTCGGCGCGGGAGGCGTCGTAGGTGCCGGTGACGGCGTCGCCGTGGATGTCGCCGTGGTCGGCGGCGGCCTTGAGGGTGGCCTCCGGCATGGTGTTGACGGTGCCGGGCGCGGCCAGCTCGTCGACGTAGAGGGTGTCCTTGTACGCCGGGTCCTTGACGCCCGTCGAGGCCCACAGCGGACGCTGCTTGTGGGCGCCCGCCGCGGCCAGCTTGGCGGCGCGGTCGGTGGCGAACGCCTGCTCGTACGCCTCGTAGGCGAGCCGGGCGTTGGCGAGCGCGGCCTTGCCCTTGAGGGACTTGGCCTCGTCCGTGCCGATGCCGTCCAGGCGCTTGTCGATCTCGGAGTCGACGCGCGAGACGAAGAAGGAGGCGACGGAGTGGATGCCGGCCAGGTCGATGCCGCGCTCGTGCGCCTTGTCCAGGCCCGCCAGGTAGGCGTCCATGACGGCCTTGTAGCGGTCGAGGGAGAAGATCAGCGTGACGTTGACGCTGATGCCGAGGCCGATGACCTCGGTGATCGCCGGCAGGCCCGCCTCGGTCGCCGGGATCTTGATCATGACGTTCGGGCGGTCGACGAGCCAGGCGAGCTGCTTGGCCTCGGCGATGGTCGCCTCGGTGTCGTGCGCCAGCCGCGGGTCGACCTCGATCGACACGCGGCCGTCACGCCCGCCGGTCGTCTCGTACACGGGGCGCAGCACGTCGGCGGCGGCGCGCACATCGGCGGTGGTCATCATGCGGACGGCCTCGTCGACGGTGACGCCGCGTACGGCCAGGTCGGCGAGCTGGTCCTCGTAGCCCTCGCCGGAGCCGATGGCGGCCTGGAAGATCGAGGGGTTCGTGGTGACACCGACGACGTGGCTCTTCTCGATCAGCTCGGCGAGGTTGCCGGACTCGATGCGGGTGCGCGACAGGTCGTCGAGCCAGATGGAGACGCCTTCGTCGGAGAGGGCCTTGAGGTGCGACGAGGAGGGGGCGGGGGCAGCGGGTGCGGCG
>NZ_WMBF01000278.1:0-8360 GCF_019400875.1 Streptomyces anatolicus
GTGGCGGACCAGCCGGCGTCACGGGCGAGGGCCCGCCAGCCGAGGAACGACTCGTAGAGCCGCGCGTACCGCGCGGAACGCTCCGGGTCGGGCAGCCAACTCGTCTCCATGCGTACGTACTTGGCGGCGGCGCTGTGCATGCTGGACTCGGCGCCGCTGAGCACGAGGCCGGTGAGGAAGGCTCCCTTGGCGCCGAGTTCGGTGTCCTTGGAGCGTGCCGTGGGGACGCCGGTGGCGTCGGCGATGAGGGCGCACCACGCGGCGCTGTTGGCGCCGCCCCCGCACAGCCGCAGCTCGGTGACGGTGGTGCGCGAGGCGACGAGCGAGTCCCGGAGGACGAGGGAGAGCCCGTCGAAGACCGCGCGGGCGATGTCGGCGCGCGTGTGGTCGAGCCGCAGCCCCCAGAAGGAGCCGCGGGCCCGCGGGTCGAGGAAGGGCGCCCGTTCGCCCGCCGGGGAGAGATAGGGCAGGAACATCAGGCCGCGCGCGCCGACCTCGCTGGTGAAGGCCAACTCGGCCAGTTCCGGGGGGCCTTGGAGGGCGAGGGTGTGTGCGGCCCAGGTGAGGACCTCGGCGCCGTTGAGGGTGGGGAAGGCGCGCAGGACGCGTGCGCGGCCCCGGTAGGCGATATGGATGCCGGACGGCTCGCCGCTCGTGTCGACGTCCTCGCGGACGATCTCCGTGCACAGTGTGGTGCCGAGGATGCCGCACGCCTGCCCGGGGTTGACGACGCCCGCCCCGCGGGCGGTGGAGGCGATGTCGTACGGCGCCATGACGACGGGCAGCCCGGCGGGCAACCCGAGCTGGGCCGCCGCCTCGGAGGTCATCTCCCGGATGCGCTCCTGCTCGCCGAGGACGTCGGGCAGCAGGCGGGCGTGCGGGGTGAGGCCGAAGAGGGCGAGGATCTCGGGGTCGTACGCGCCCGTCGCGTGGTCGAGGAAGGGCGCCGACGCGTCGGACTCGTCCGTGGCGGTCACTCCGGTGAGGCGCAGGAAGAGCCAGCCGGCGGCGGTCAGCGAGGCGGTGGAGCGGGCCAGGCGGTCCGGGTCGTGGGCGTCGAGCCAGCTGAAGAGGGCGTTGGGCATGCCGCTGCAGGTGAGGGAGCCGTTGCGGCGGTAGGCCGCCTCCAGGACCCCCTCGCGCTGCCAGCGGGTGAGGATGTCGCCCGCGCGGCCGTCGGACCACAGGATCGCGGGCCCGGTGGGGCGCCCCGCGGCGTCGACGAGCCAGGCCCCGTCGCCCTGCGCGGTGAAGGTGACGAGCCAGACCGGATCGGCGATGTCGGACAGGGCGTTGCGGACGGTGTAGACGACGGCGTTCCACACGGTGTCCATGTCCTGCTCGGCCCAGCCGGGGTGGCGGCGGTGCACCTCGGTGGCGAGGCGGGAGACGGCCAGCTCGTTGCCCTGGTCGTCGAAGACGACCGACTTGATCATCGTGGTACCGACGTCGATGGCGAGTACCGACATGGGTCGCAGTCCCTTCGTGACGGTGGCTCGACCGAGTCAACCGGCGGGCGAAATCCCACGTCAATCGTCTGGTGACACCTCCCGCGGCGGGAATCTCGCGCCATGTGAGGAGGAATGGACGCCCCCACCCCGGGCCGGGCGGCGCCCTGGCCCACCACTCGGTCGGCGTGTGAAATCCATGGGATCATCACTCGGGAATTTCACACGGGCCGGGTGTACCGGGGATCAGGTGTGCGAGGACCGGGAGACGAGGTGGTGGCGCCATGATGACGGCGGACCGCGCGGAGCCGCGCGAGGAACGGCGCGGGCGCATCCGTGAGTCGGTGGTCGCGAACGGCTTCGTACGCGCCTCGGATCTCGCCGCCGAGTTCGGCGTCAGCCTGATGACCATCCACCGGGACCTGGACTTCCTCCAGTCGCAGGGCTGGCTGCGCAAGGTGCGCGGCGGCGCGACGGGCCTGCCGTCCGCGCAGTTCCACGGCAGCGTCGCCGAGCGCATGGCGACGCTGACGCAGACGAAGCAACGCCTCGCGCGCGCCGCTGCACGGGAGTTGGTGCCGGGCCAGACGGTGCTGCTCGACGACAGCACGACCTGCCTGCACCTGACGCGTCTGTTCACCGAGCGCACCCCGCTGACGGTGATCACCAACTCGCTGCCCGCGATCACGGCGCTCGCGAAGGAGCCCGGCATCTCCCTGATCGCCCTAGGGGGCAGCTACTTCCCCGCGTACGACGCCTTCATGGGGCTGCACACCGCCGACAGCGTCGAGGCGTTCCGCGCCGACGTGCTCTTCATGTCGACGACGGCCGTGACGCGCGGCCGTTGCTACCACACGTCACCGGAGACGGTGCAGGTGAAGCGGGCGATGATGGCGGCGGCCACGCGCCGGGTGCTGCTCGCCGACCACACCAAGTTCGCCAGGGACGGCCTGTACGCGCTGGCTCCGCTCTCGGACTTCGACCTGCTGGTGGTGGACGACGGTCTCGCGCCCGAGGAGGTCGCGGCGGCCCGCCGGGGAGGAACGGAGGTCCGGGTGACCCCCCGCGCGTGAGGAGGGCTGCGCCCCTACCCGGCCACCAGCTCCTCCCACCGCACGGTGCGATCGCACCACCGCTCGAGCAGCACCCGGTCATGGCCGACGGCGAGCATCCCCGCCCCGGACTCCCGCCGGTACTCCTCCACGACGTGGACCAGCGCCGCCGTCGTCGAGGCATCGAGCATCGCCGTCATCTCGTCGCAGACGAGCCACCTCGGCCGCAGCACCAGGGCCCGTGCCAGACAGGCCCGCTGCAGCTGACCGTCGCTGACCTCGTGCGGCCGCCGCCCCATGAGGTCCTTGCCGAGACCGACGCGGGCCGCCAGCTCCGGCACGAGCTCCGCGACCTCCGAGGAGCGGCCCACCGCCCGCAGCGGCTCCGCGACGAGATCCCTGAGCGCCAGCCGGGGGTCGGCGGACAGCCTCGGCTGCTGGAAGACGACCCCGAAGGCCGTCCGCTGCTCGCGCGGGGCCCGGTGCCGCCAGCCCCGCGCGACCTCGCCGTCGATGACGAGCTGCCCGGCGTCGGGCCGGTGCAGCAGCGCCGCGACCCGCGCAAGTGTCGACTTGCCGCAGCCGCTGGGGCCGAGCAGGCCGACGGACTCGCCGGGTGCGAGGGCGAGGTCCACGGACCGGAAGACCGGGGCGCGCCGGTCGTATCCGGCGGTGATGGCGCGCAGTTCAAGCACGGGGCGCCTCCAGCACGTCCGCGTGGGGGTGGTGGCAGGCGGCCCCGCCGGTGAGCGCGGGCACGGTGGCGCACGCCGCGTCGGCCCGTGCGCACCGCGCCGCGAACGCACACCCCTCGGGGAGCGCGGTCAGCTCGGGCGGCATGCCGGGGACGGGCGTGAACTCCCGCTCGGGCAGGGCGTTCAGGAGCCCTCGGGCATAGGGGTGCCGGGGCCCGCGCGCGCCGAAGAAGTCGTCGGCCGCGGCGATCTCGACGACGCGGCTCGCGTACATCACGGCGACGCGGTCGGCGATGCGTTCGGCGGCCGCGAGGTCGTGGGTGATCAGGAGCAGTGCGCGGTCGGCACCGACGTGGCGGCGCAGCTCGTCGACGGTGCGGTCCACGAGGTCGCGGTCGAGGCCGGTGGTGGGTTCGTCGGCGAGCAGCAGCGGTGCGTCGCCGATGAGGGCGAGCGCGGTGGCGGCCCGCTGGGCGAGGCCGCCGGACAGCTCGTGGGGGTAGCGGTCGAGGTGCCCGGCGGGGAACGCGGCGCGCTCGGCGGCCGCTTCGGCGGCGGCCCGCACGTCCGCTCTGCGCACCCCCGTGAGTTCCCGCAGGGTCTCCTCCAGCTGGGAGCGCACGGTCCGCACCGGCGTGAGGTGCGCGGCGGGGCTCTGCGGTACGAGGCCGACGCGTCGCCCGCGCACGGTGCGGGCCAGTGTGCGCTCGTCGGCGGTGAGCAGGTCGGTGTCGCCGAGGAGCGCCGAGCCGGAGGTCTGCGCGTTCTGCGGCAGCAGTCCGAGCAGCGCGGAGGCGAGCACGGACTTGCCGCAGCCGCTCTCGCCGACCAGGGCGAGGCACTCCCCCGCCGCGAGGTCGAAGGTGGCGTCGGTGACGGCGGAGACATGGGTGCCGCCGCGCATGCGGAAGCGTACGGACAGACCCTTGACGGAGAGGACGGGGACCGTCACAGCATCAGCTCCGATCGGCGCCGGGGGTTGATCCGCTCCCGCCAGGCGCCCGCGAGGCCCGCGATGGCCAGGGTGGGCACGATGATGAACAGGCCGGGGAAGAGCGTGGGCCACCAGTCGCCCGCGAGGAGCGACCCGCGCGCGCTCTGCACGAGTGTGCCGAGGCTCGCCTGGTGGGTGGGGAGTCCGAGGCCGAGGAAGGAGAGCGCGGACTCGTGCCAGATGGCGTGCGGCACCATCAGGACGGCGGCGAGCCCGGCCTGCGGCAGGACGCCGGGGAGCAGGTGCCGCACGGCGACGCGGAGGCGTGAGGCGCCGCCGGAGATCGCCGCGTCGACGTAGGGCCGCGCGCGCAGCGACAGCACCTCGGCGCGCACGATGCGGGCGGTGGAGAGCCAGTGGGTGAGCGCCACGGAGACGACGACCGGCCATACGCCGGGCCGGAACATCGCCACGATGAAGATGCCGAGGAGCAGGTGCGGCACGGACGAGAAGACGTCGACGAGCCGCATCACGATCCGGTCCACCCAGCCACCGGAGGCGGCCGCGAGGGCGCCCACGGCGGTGCCGATGACAGTGGCGACGACGGCCGCCACGACGCCGACGAGCAGCGAGACCCGCAGCCCGTAGACGCAGCGCAGCAGGAGATCACGGCCGACGTCGTCGGTACCGAAGGGGTGTGCGAGCGACGGCGGCCGGAGCTTGGCCGCCAGGTCGACGGCCTGCTCGTCGAGGTTGACGAGGGGCGGCACGACGAGGACGGCGAGGACGACCGCGGCGACGATCACCGCGGAGGTACGCACCCGCCACGCGCGCGTGGAGCGTCGCACGCCGCCGTGGGCGCGCCAGACGATGTCAGCCATCGAAACCCACCCTCGGATCGGCGAGGCCGTACAGCAGGTCGGCCACGAGGTTGCCGAGCAGCACCGCGGCCGTGGCGAGCGCGGTCAGCGCGGCGAGCAGCGGGAAGTCCACGGAGGTCGCGGCCTGCACGGTGGCCGCCGCGATGCCGGGCCAGCTGAAGACGGTCTCCACCAGGAGCGCCCCGGTGATGAGTTCGGGCACGCGGGAGCCGATGAGTGTGAGTACCGGCAGCATGCCGGAGCGCAGGGCGTGCTTGAGCAGGACGGTCCGTTCGGCGAGGCCACGCGCGCGTGCCCCACGCACGGGGTCGTCACCGAGCGCGTCGCCGACGCCTTGACGTACGTACAGGACGAACCAGGGCAGCTGCGAGACGGCCAGCACTCCTGCGGGCAGCACGAGGTGGCTCGCGACCTGGCCCGCGGTCACGGCGGAGCTTGCCGTGTCGGTCAGGCCGCCCGAGGGCAGGACGCCCAGCTTCAGCGCGAACAGCCACACGGCGAGCAGGCCGAGCCAGAACGGCGGCGCCGCCTCCAGCGTGTACGCGAGCGAGGTCACCGCCCGGTCGACCCAGCCGCCGGGGCGGCGCGCGGCGAGGACGCCGAGCGCCGTGCCGAGCAGGATCGCGGCGAGGAACGCGGTGGCGGCGAGCAGCACCGACCAGCCGACGCGCTCGCCGATGACGTCCGCGACGGGCTGGCGCAGCGTGCTGGAGTCGCCGAGGTCGCCGGTGAGGGCCGAGGTCAGCCACTCCCACCAGCGGGCGGCCAGCGGCCGGTCGACGCCGAGGTTGGCGCGCAGCTGGTCGAGGTTGTCCTGCGAGGCGGTGAGCCCGGCCGTGCCCGCGTACGCCTTGACGGGGTCGAAGGGCGAGGCCGCGGCGATGGCGAAGACGCCGAAGGTGACGACGAGCAGGACGGGCACGGCGAACAGGGCCCGCCGTCCCGCCAGGCGCGCCATCGGCCCCCAGGGGAGCCGGCGTGCGGCCCGCTTCCCCGGGGCGCCGGATATCGCGGAGGTCACTTGGCCGGCTGCCAGTCCTCGACGTTCCACCAGGGGCCGGAGGCGAGGCCGTGGTCGTGCGGCTCGACCTGCGTGCTCAGGTCGCCGAAGCGCTTGTCGACGACGTAGAGGTGGTCGATGTGGGTGAGGAAGGTGTAGCCGGGGTTCTTCACCAGCTCGCGCTGGATGGTGTCGTAGGCGGCCTGGCGCTTGGCGTGGTCGCCGCTCTTGCGGGCGTCCTCCAGGGCCTGGTCGACCTTCTTGTTGTCGTAGTGCGCCATGTTGTTGAAGCCGTCGCCCGCGAGGGAGGACTTCAGGAGCGTGTACTGGTCGAAGTCGGGGTCGGCCGGGGAGCCGCCGCCCGCGAGGACCGCGTCCTTGGGCATGCGGGGCTCGATCACCTCCCACGTGCCGGACTGCACCTCGACCTTGATGCCGAGCTTCTTGGCGTCGGAGGCGTAGGCGAGGGCGTGGTCCTGGCGGAGCTTGTCGCCGGAGAGGTACCAGAGGGGGAACTTGGCCTGGACGCCGTCCTTCTCGCGGATGCCGTCCTTGCCCGGCTTCCACCCGGCGTCGTCGAGGATCTTCTTCGCCTTGGCGGGGTCGAACTTCCGCTCGGTGCCCTTGGTGAACCAGGGGCTGTCGGTCGGGACGGGACCGTAGGCTTCCTTGCCGGCGCCGTCCAGGATCGAGTCGACCATGGCCTTGCGGTTCACGCCGACGTCGAGGGCGCGGCGGATGCCGGTGTCGCCCGCGACCTTGTTGCCGGTGGGCAGGGTGACGACGCGGTAGTCGAAGGTCCTGGCGGCGTACGTCTTCTTGCCGCCGTCGTCCTCGTACTTCTTCGCGAGGTTCGGGGGCAGGATGGCGCCGTCCAGCTCACCGGCGTCGAGCCGGGTCGCGCGCACGTCGTCGTCCTTGATGATCGCCATCGTGAAGTTCTTGATCTTCGGCGTGCCGCCCCAGTAGTCGGGGTTCGCCTTGAAGGTCAGCTTCTCGCCCTTGGACCACTTGACCAGTTCGTAGGGTCCCGTGCCGACCGGCTTGGTGGTGAAGGCGCCGGTGTTCACGTCCTGCTTGCCCGCCACGTGCTCGGGGGCGATGGGCAGGACGGTCCGCTCGGCGAACGGCGCGTAGGGGTACTTGAGGTGGAAGACGACCGTGTCGTCGCCCTCCGCCTCGACGCTCCTGACGGCGTCAAGCTCGGTCTTGGACGCGTTGTTGGTCTTCTTGTCCAGGATCGTCTCGTAGGTGAAGACGACGTCCTTGGCGGAGAAGGGCTTCCCGTCGCTGAACTTGACGCCCTCACGCAGCTTGTACGTGTAGGTCTTTCCGCCGTCGGTGACCTTGGGCAGGTCGGCGGCGAGGGCGGGCCGCAGCTTCATGTCGGCGTCGTGCGTGAGCAGCCCGTCGAAGATCTTCGAGTTGCCGTCCTTGCCGTAGCCGAGGAGCGGGCTGAGGGTCTCGGGCTCGTACGCGATGCCGACGACCGCCGAGTCCTTGGCGCCTTCGGCACTGCCGTCGCCCGGCGCGGAGCAGGCGGAGGCGGCCACCGCTATCGCGATGGCCGCCGCCACGCCGCCCGTGCCCCGTATCGATCGGGCCCTCATACTCCACACCCCAACTGAAGATCAAGCGTTATTGCGAACGGCTCGCAATTATGCCTTACGCAGCAGGGGCGCAGGTCAGGGCGCCGGGAGTGCGGGCTCAAGGCGCTGGGAGCGCGGGGTCAGGGCGCCGGGAGCGCGGGGTCAGGGCGCCGGGAGCGCGACAAGACCGGCCAGTGTCTCCCGGTGCGCGCCCGCCGTGCCGTAGGCGATCGCGTCGGCCTTGGCGCGCTTCAGATAGAGGTGGACGGGGTGCTCCCAGGTCATGCCGATGCCGCCGTGCAGCTGCAGGGCCTCCTCGGCGGCGCGCACGGCCACCGGCGCCGCGTAGGCCTGCGCCAGCGCCGAGGCCAAGTTCGGCTCGTCGCCGCCGGTGGTCAGCGCGTCGGCGGCGTGGCGGGCGGCGGCGCGGGTGTTCACGACCTCGAGCCACAGCTGGGCGAGGCGGTGCTTGAGCGCCTGGAAGGAGCCGATGGGCCGGTTGAACTGGTGCCGCTCCTTCACATACCGAACCGTCTCGGTCAGGCACCACTCGGCGACGCCCAGCTGCTCGGAGGCGAGCAGCGCGGCCCCGGCCCGCAGGGCCCGGCGCACGGCCGCCTCCGCGTCCGGCGTGAGCGCACGCGCGCGTGCCGCGTCGAAGGTGACCGTGGCGAGCGGGCGGGTGAGGTCGAGGGAGGTGCGCGGGGTGACGGTGACGCCGTCCTGGGCGGTGTGGACCGCGTAGAGCCCACCGCCCGCCC
>NZ_WMBF01000279.1:0-8352 GCF_019400875.1 Streptomyces anatolicus
CCCGTCCCCGGCGCCGGGTGACACCGGGGGTATGTACTGGGTGGCGCCTTCGTCGGCACCGGCGCCGGGGACGGGCGGGAGGTACTGCGTGGCCCCCTCGTCGGCACCGGCTCCGGGCACGGGCGCGAGGTACTGGGTGGCTTCGGCGTCGGATCCGGCGCCCGGCGCGTCGACGGGAGGCAGCGGGGCGCCGCCCTGCCCGAGCGGCGGCAGAGGCATGCGCTGCCCGCCGCCGTAGGAGGCGTCACCCTGGGCGGGCTGCTCGGGCGGCTGAGGGGCGTACCCCTGCGTGCTCTGCTGGGGCGGCTGCGGGGCGTACCCCTGCTGACCGCCGTGCTGCTGCTGGCCGCCGTGCTGCTGCTGACCGCCGTGCTCCTGGGCGCCGTACTGCTGGCCCCCGTACCCCTGACCCTCGTACGCGCCATACGAGGCGTCTGTGCCGTACGAGGCATCTTGGCCGTACGGGGCATCCGAGCCGTACGAGGCGTCCGAGCCGTACGAGGCGTCCGAGCCGTACGAGGCGTCCTGGCCGTACGAGGCGCCCGAGCCGTACGAGGCGCCCGTGTCCTCGGGAGGCAGCGGCATGGCCTGGGGCGTCGAGGTCTCCCACGCGTGGCCGGGGGCGCCCTGGGGCGGGCCCGCCGTCTCGGGACCCCAGGGCTGGCCCCACGGGGTGCCGCCCGCCGGGGTGGTCTGCCGCCCTGCGGTGCCGGGAAGCAGCGGCTCGCTGCCGTCCGCGGGCAGCACGACGCCCTCGTGGGCTGGCCGGGCCGCGGGCTGCCGCGGATCGGAGGAAGCAGCGCCCTGACCGCTGTGCTGCGTCACCGGGACTCCTACATATGGGGGACCTACGGAACCGTCGGCTCACGCTACCGGGTCCCCGCAAGCCTCTGCCACGCAGCTCAAAGTTACGGCTCCTGCCCAGCGCGGGGAGTAACAAAACCTCCCTCCCGCACGCTGGTAGATGCCGCGCCTCACGCCGCCTGGACGTCGACCCGCGCCCCGAACTCCCGTACCACCGGCTCCTCCCGGAAGGGCTCCAGGCGCTGCTGGAAGTCCTCCAGGTACTCCGCGCCGCGGTTGGACCGCAGGGTGCCGAGGAGTTCCACGGCCCGCATGCCCGTGTGGCAGGCCTGTTCCACCTCGCGCCGCTGGACCTGGGCCGTGGCCAGCAGGACGAGGCCGATCGCGCGGCGCCTCGCCCGCGTCTCCGGGTGCCCGTCCAGGGACTCCTGCGCGCTGCGCGCCGCCGCGTCCGCCTGGCCCAAGTCCCGGTGACAATGCGCCATTTCATCGGCCAGATACGCGTGGTCGAAGTGCCGGATCCACACCGGGTCGTCACCGGACTCGCCCTCGCCCGCCGCCCGGTCCATCGCCTCGATCGCGCGGCCCGCCACCGCCTGCGTGGCCCGCGCGTCCCCGAGCAGCGCGTGCCCGCGCGCCTCGGCCGCGTAGAACATCGCCTCGGCGCGCGGCGTGACCCGCCCGCGGGTCCCCTCCTGCGCGGCCCGCGCCAACTGCGCGATCTCGCGCGGGTTGCCGAGCTGGGCGGCGAGGTGGCTCATCGAGGCCGCCAGCACATATCCGCCGTAGCCCCGGTCCCCGGCGGCCTGGGCGAGCCGCAGCGCCTGGATGTAGTACCGCTGGGCGAGGCCGGGCTGGCCCGTGTCCACGGCCATATAGCCCGCCAGCTCCGTCAACCGCGCGACCGCCGCGAAGAGTTCGCGCCCGACCGCCTCCCGGTAGGAGCCCGCGAGCAGCCCGGAGACGACCGAGTTGAGGTAGTGCACGACGACGGGACGCACATGCCCGCTGCCGTACTGGTGGTCGAGGCGGGTCAGCGCCTCCGTCATCGCCTTGACCGCCGCCACGTCCGCCATCCCGACGCGCGGCCCGGCGGTCCTGCCGACCTGCGGGTCCGGCGAGGAGATCAGCCAGTCGCGGCTGGGCTCGACGAGCGCGGAGGCGGCCACGGTCGAGCCGGACAGGAAGTCACGGCGGCCCACGTCGCTGCGCCACAGCTCGCAGACCTGCTCGATGGCGCCGAGGACGGTCGGCGAGAACTGCAGTCCCACGCCGGACGCGAGGTTCTTGCCGTTCGCCATGCCGATCTCGTCGATGGTGACCGTACGGCCCAGCTTGCGGCCGAGCGCCTCCGCGATGATGCCGGGTGCCCGGCCGCGCGGCTGCTGCCCGCGCAGCCAGCGGGCCACCGACGTCTTGTCGTAGCGCAGATCGAGACCGTGCTCCGCGCCGCACATGTTGACCCGGCGGGCGAGACCGGCGTTGGAGCAGCCGGCTTCCTGGATGAGCGCTTGCAGCCGTTCGTTGGGTTGCCGAGCGACGAGTGGCCTGGCGGCCATGGCGTACCCCCTGTGTGCACCGTGGACCATCGAGATGGAACGGGACGGCCGCCGAGGCCGCCTCACGACGATCAATGCCCTTGGGGCAAAGGGAAGATGCGCCACGAAAGAGGCATAAGAAGCAGTGAATTACCACAAATACGACAATGTACGGAGTTCCCCAGAGGCCTTCTCCGAGGCGCCTTCTGATTGCCCTTGAGCTGGCTACCCGCACATGGATGCCATTTCCCCTGCGCGCCCCCGCCCGTGCATCCATGCGCCCCGCTCGCAGGATCGATGCTCCTCCCCCGCCCTCGCGTGCGCCCGTAACCCGCCGTGGTGGCGGGAGTTGAGAACTGCGTGGAAGAGACCATCGGAGTCACGTCAGCCGCGCAGATCCCGAAGCAGCGCGGAGAGGCCTTGCTGGACACGGCCGTGCGATACGCGGAGGAGCGTCACTGGGACATCTTCCCCGGCACCTGGCTGGAGTCGGCCGAGGGCGCCGAGCGGTGCTCGTGCGGCGACCCGGCGTGCGCCTCCCCCGGCGCACATCCGGCGCGCGAGGACTGGGCGACCCAGGCGACCGGCAGCGCGACCGTGGCCCGGCGGCTGTGGCAGAAGCAGCCCAAGGCGTCGATCCTGCTGCCCACCGGCCGGACGTTCGACGCGATCGACGTGCCCGAGACCGCGGGGTTCCTCGCGCTGGCCCGCATGGAGCGGATGGAGCTGACGCTCGGGCCCGTGACCTGCACGCCGGACCGGCGCATGCAGTTCTTCGTGCTTCCCGGCGCCGCGGCGAAAGTCCCTGACCTGGTGCGCAAGCTGGGCTGGCCGCCCGCCGGCATCGACCTGGTCGCACTCGGCGAGGGCACGTACGTGGCCGCTCCGCCGACCCGCTTCGGCGCGTCGGGCGCGGTGCAGTGGGCGTGCCGTCCCACTGCCGCCAACCGCTGGCTGCCGGATGTGGAGGAGATCATCTCGCCGCTGGCGTACGCGTGTGGCCGGGAGGCCCGGCGCTGATCGCTCCGCGGGTTGGGCGGTTTTGTATCCGCGGGTCCGATGTGGCTGGGCGCGCAGTTCCCCGCGCCCCTTCGGGGCGCTGCCCCGTACCGCGCGCCGAGAACGCGGCGCCCACGTATCGTGCGGGCACGGGCAGGCTGTGACGGAGGGCGGCGCGGTGACCGAGGTGGCTTCGGCGGCGGTACGGGTACATGGGCTCTGGAAGCGCTTCGGCGGGCAGATCGCCGTCGCCGGGATCGATCTGACACTGCCCGCGGGCAAGTTCATCGGCCTGGTCGGGCCGAACGGCGCGGGCAAGACCACCACCCTCTCCATGGTCACCGGTCTGCTCAGACCGGACCAGGGCACGGTCGAGGTCGTCGGCCACGACGTGTGGCGCGACCCCGTCGAGGTCAAGGCCCGCATCGGCGTGCTCCCCGAGGGGCTGCGCCTCTTCGAACGGCTCTCGGGACGCGAACTGCTCGCGTACACCGGAAGGCTGCGCGGACTGCCCGGCACGGAGGTCGACAAGCGCGCCACCCAGCTGCTCGACGTACTCGATCTCGCCGGTGCCCAGCACAAGCTCGTCGTCGACTACTCCACCGGCATGCGCAAGAAGATCGGCCTCGCCTCCGCGCTCCTGCACAACCCCGAAGTCCTCTTCCTCGACGAACCCTTCGAGGGCGTCGACCCCGTCTCCGCCCAGACCATCCGCGGCGTCCTCGAGCGCTACACCGCCTCCGGCGCCACCGTCGTCTTCTCCTCCCACGTCATGGAGCTGGTCGAGTCACTGTGCGACTGGGTCGCCGTCATGGCGGCGGGCCGCATCCGCGCCCAGGGCACCCTCGCCGAGGTCCGCGGCGACGCGCCCTCGCTGCAGCGGGCGTTCCTCGAACTCGTCGGCGCGCACGGCCGCGACGCGGGCTCCGACCTCGACTGGCTGGGCGGCGGCGCCCGATGACGGCCTCGCCCAGCGCGTCGGCGCTCACCCCCGTCCTCGTACGCCTGAAGCTGTCCCTGCTCCGCAACGGCCTGCGGCAGTCGGCCGGGCGGCGGGCCGCCTACATCGCGTCGGTCGCCTTCGCCCTCCTCTTCGCCGCGCTCCAGCTCCTCGGTCTGATCGCGCTGCGCGGCAACACGCACGCCGCCACCGTCTGCGTGCTCCTCGTCGGGCTCCTCGCGCTCGGCTGGGCGGTCATGCCGCTCTTCTTCCCCAGCGGCGACGAGACGCTGGACCCCACCCGCCTGGTGATGCTGCCGCTGCGACCCCGGCCGCTGGTGCGGGCGCTGCTCGTGGCGTCGCTCGTCGGCATCGGTCCGCTGTTCACGCTCTGCCTGGCCGTCGGCGCGACGATCGCGCTCGCCCGGGGCGCCGCGGCCGCCGCCACCGGCGTACTCGCCACCGCCCTCACCCTCCTGATCTGCGTCGCCCTGGCCCGTGCGGTCGCCGCCGCCAACATCCGCCTGCTCACCAGCCGCAAGGGCCGCGACCTCGCCGTCCTGAGCGGCCTGGTCATCGCGGTCGGCGCGCAGGCCGTCAACTTCGGTGCGCAGAAGCTCGGTTCGTCCGGACTCGGCACGCTCGATCCGGCGGCGGACCTCGTGCGCTGGATCCCCCCGGCCGCGGCGCTCGGCGCGGTGGACTCCGTGAGCGAGGGTTCGTACGCGACTGGCGCCACCCAACTCGTCCTCAGCGCAGCCGCCTTGGTGGCGCTGCTCGCTCTCTGGCAGCACAGCCTGACCCGGCTGATGACGGCACCGGACGGCTCGACCCTGGCGGCGGCGGAACCGGAGAAGGGCACCTCGCGTGCCTCAGGGACCCTCGGCAGGCTCCTCCCCGCCGGGCGCACCGGCACCGTCATGGAGCGCAGCCTGCGGTACGTCTGGCGCGACCCGAAGACGAAGGCGGCCTGGGTGACCTCCCTCGCCATCGGCCTGATCGTGCCGGTCTTCAACGCCCTCCAGGGCACGGGCTCGGTGTACATCGCGTGCTTCGCGGCGGGGATGCTCGGGATCCTGATGTACAACCAGTTCGGCCAGGACACCTCGGCGTTCTGGATGGTGGCGATGACGATCTCCTCGACCCGCGACGCGTACGTGGAGCTGCGGGGCCGCGCCCTCGCGCTGCTGCTGATCACCCTTCCGTACGCCACGCTCGTCACCGCCCTCACCACGGCGATGCTCGGCGACTGGCCCGCCCTGCCGGAAGCACTCGGGCTCTCCTTCGCGCTGCTCGGCGCGATGCTGGCGACCGGCTGCTGGTCCTCGACCCGCTTCCCGTACTCGATCCCGCAGGAGGGCTACAAGAACGTGGCCCCCGGCCAGGCGGGCCTCGCCTGGCTCTCCATCTTCGGCGGGATGGTCGCGGCGGCCCTGCTGTGCGCCCCGGTCCTCGCCCTCACGATCTGGCTGCACGCCTCGGACGCGGCCTCCTGGACCTGGCTCCTGCTCCCCCTGGGCGCGGCCTACGCCCTGGCGGTCGCCGAGGCGGGCCTGCGGCTGTCGGCGCCGCGGCTCGCCGGGCGCCTGCCGGAGATCCTGACGGCGGTCAGCAGGGGTTAGGGCCTGTCGTGGCGAACTCCCGGATGGATCACTGGCCCTGGGACCGATGACTTTTCCGTCGGCGGGCGGTCTGATGGTGGTCAGGTGATGAACGAGAGGCCAGTGATGGCCGCGATACCCATGATGACCATGAGACCAGGAGTACTCGGATGCGCACCTTGATCAGCACCGCTTTCGTCTCGCTCGACGGCGTCGTCGAGGCCCCCGGCGGCGAGCCGGGCTACCGCAACTCGGGATGGACCTTCAAGGACGTGGAGTTCCTTCCCGAGGCCTTCGAGATCAAGGGCCGGGAGCAGGAGGAGGCCACCGCGATACTGCTCGGCCGGGTCAGCTACGAGGCGTTCAGCCCCGTCTGGCCGGGCATGGAGGAGTTCGCCTCGTACAAGCCGATGCCCAAGTACGTCGTCTCCACCACGCTCGGCGAGGAGGCCCTGGTCCCCGGCTGGGGCGAGACGACGATCCTGCGCTCGCTGGACGAGGTGGCCGCGCTGAAGGAGACCGAGGGCGGCCCGATCATCATGCACGGCAGCGCCACCCTCAACCGCGCCCTGTCGGACGCCGGTCTGATCGACCGCTACCACCTGCTGGTCTTCCCGCTGCTGCTCGGCGCGGGCAAGCGGCTCTTCAGCGAGGCGGACAACGACGCGCGGAAGCTGAAGCTGGTCGAGCACGAGGCGTACGCCAACGGCGTGCAGAAGAACGTCTTCGACGTCGTCCGCTGAGGCCGGGCAGGCGGGTCGCCTCCGCCCGGGACGCAGGCGACCCGCGAGCCGTGGTTCCTGCCGCGCCGGGCGGAGCCGGGCGGAGGAAGCCGGCCGGACGTACCGGCGGCTCGCGGGTCGGGTGACTGCTTGGAACTGGGCCGGCTGCACGCTGCTCTCGCGTGCCGGTCCGGCACCGCACTGGGTGTGGTGGCAGGCCGCTAGCCCGCAGCCACCTCTCGCGTCCGCAATGAAATCACTGCCGGATCACCTCCTTTCTTCGAGTGATGCCACCCTAGGAAGCGCCGCGAAGCCGCTCAACCGATTATTTCCGGCCGCTGGGGCAGACGCCGAGGCGCGACGATTTCCCTCCGATTCCCTTCAAGTTCCGGGAATCCGCTGTGGGGTGCGTCACGTTCGAGTTGAATGATCCGAGGACATGGCATGACGGTCTGCAGGGGGGTTCGGGGTGAGTGCTTCGCGGCGGAGCGGGACTACTGACGAACTGGGCCCTGAAGAGCCCGAGCCCGGCGGGGCGGAGCTGCTCGCGGCGCTGCTCGACGGGATGGACGCGGCGCTCTGCGCGTTCGACGCCGACGGCGTGGTGACGCACTGGAACCGCGAGGCGGAGCGGGTTCTCGGGTGGTCGGCGGCGGAGGCCGTGGGGCGGCGGGGCTTCTCCGGGTGGGCCGTGCGGCCCGCCGACGCCGGGGACGTCGAGGGGCGGCTGCTCTCCGCGATGGACGCGCCGGGGCGGCAGGTGCACGAGTTCGCGCTGGTCACCAAGGACGGCGGCCGGGTGCTCGTCCGGATGCAGTCCGCGGCCGTACGCGGCGGGGACGGCAAGCCCGCGGGGGTGTACTGCGCCTTCAGCGAGGTCCACGCGCAGATGGACCTGGAGCGGTCCATCGCCCTGAGCGAGGCGCTCTTCGAGAACGCCACCTGGGGTGTGGTGCTCGTCGACGCCGATCTGCGCCCCGCCGTGGTGAACGAACACGCGGCCCGCGCCCTGGGAGTGGGGCGTACGGCGGTACTGGGCCGGCCCCTCGCCGATCTGCTCGGGCAGGGCGTCGAGGAGCTGGAGAGCGCGCTGGCCCATGTGCTCGCCGAGGGGGCGCCGCCCGCGCCCGCCGAGCTGTGGGTGTCGGTACGGGCCGGGGGCGGCCAGGAGGACGGCTTCGAACGGCGCTGCTGGCGCAGCGGCTTTCTGCGGCTCGCCTCGCCGCTCGCGGAGGAGCCGGTGCCGCTGGGCGTCGGCTGGCTCTTCCAGGACGTGACGGAGGCGAAGCTGACGGAGCAGGAGGCCTCGCAGCTCCGCTTCCGCTCCCAGCAGCTGCACCGTGCGGCGCGGGCCGCCGCCGAGTGCGAGGACCCCATGGAGGCGGCCACCGTCCAACTCGACTTCGCGCTCGCCGGGTTCGCCGATCACGCGCTGGTGGATCTGCTGGCGGGCGAGGAGCCGGTGCGGCTTGTCCGGATCGCGGCGACGCCCGCGGGGCCGCCCGGCCCGTGCCGTCCGGTGACCATGGCGGGCATCCCCGTGCGCTACCCCGAGGGGCATCCGGCACCGCAGTGCGTGGAGCGCACGGGATCGGTCCGCGCCAGCGCGGGGGCGGCCGCACCGGAACGGACCCGCGAGTGGGCGCGGGCCCGGCAGTGGCCGGAGGACGCGGTGCACGCGCTGTGCGCGGTACTGCGGAGCCGGGGCCGGACGCTGGGCGTCGTGACGTTCCTCCGGGGGGCGGGAC
>NZ_WMBF01000027.1:0-28378 GCF_019400875.1 Streptomyces anatolicus
CGGTAGGAGGGGGCGAAGCCGGGCGGGTGGTAGCGGCTGTTGCCGGCAAAGAGCAGCCACAGCCGGCAGGGATGTCCGTCGAGCTCGACGTCGATGGGGGCGCCATCGGCGAGGACACGGAGCAGGCCCATGGCGAGGGCAGGCCATCTGCCGAGGGATGTCTCGCGGGCTTCCCGGGCCCGGACGAGTGTGTAGGCGGCCGTGGAGATGGTGTCGAGGGCGACCCTGGCGTGGTTCACCAGCCGCTGGCGATGGTGCTCGGAGTATCCGCGCGCGACATTGTTCTCCGCGTTCACCGGGTCCCAGACCTGGATCGGTTCCGCCGTGGCATCCACCGCGTCAGCCTTGTAGTAGTCGCTGAAGACGATCGGCGTTCTCAGGCCGGTGCGGACTATGTAGGAGAGGACCTGCTCGATCGCTGCCGGGTAGTCATCAACTTGGAAGGGCTCTCCATTCCAGCAGACGTCCCACAGGTGGGCCACCAGGAGCTCGATCAGAAACGACTTATAACGCAGCTCCGAGTCGACCTCCTTGCTCTCGCGGATCCACGCCTTCAGCAGCCGGATCAACGCCCGGTACCCGTCGCCAGCCGTGTCCTTTCGCGACTTGATGAACTGCAGGCGCAGCGTGACCGACGTGAGCACTTTGATGCCGTCAGCGGTGACGAGGTACCCCCTATTCCGGTTCGCAGGTGTAGAGCACCGGCACGACGTCGATCTTCAAACCACTGCTTTGCATGGTGATCCCGACGGCTTGAAGCCGCATCCATCCTTCGCTGCGCCATAGACCTCGATACCGACGTCCGCGGTACGCAGGTAGGCGGCAACGTCAGCGTCGGACACCACTGACAAACCCGGTCCAACTTGCGAGCGTTACCCAGGCTCCGATATCGGGGCGTCAAGGCTGCGGAGGTGCATCCGGGGGCACACGCCCGGCGATCGGGAGCGATGTGGCGCCGGTGTGGCAGCCGCATCTCGAGCTCGACTCCCAAGACGGCTCAGGAGACCGCTTAAGGACCCGACGTGCGATGCGGGTCAGGTCTCTAGCTGGAAGATCTCCAAGAGGGGGCGCGGGCGTCACTAAACAGATCATGGCAACCACCTCCCAGTCATGATCCGTCAACCGCCCCAACTCGAAGGCGAGCATGCCGTGTTCATCCCGTGGTTGCCACCATCGTCCTGTATTCCCCCACGGTGGTTCAGGCGGCGCCGGCCAGAGCGGCAGGTTCTTCCTCCAGATCCTCTCTGAGGGCTGCTTGGAGGGAAGCGCTCTCATGGCCTCAAGAGCCGTACATTCGCACTCCGCGCACTGCGTGATCTCTCACGGACTGAACAGTGAAGGGCAGTGACGATTGAGGTCCTGGCCCTGAGCCATGTAGTGACTCGGGAGTGGGTATCCCCCACTTCCGCACTGTCGGCCGAAAGAACATCGACGCCCGTAGCGTGTCGTCGGCCTCGAATCTTGACTGAGCCACGATTCGAGCGCCATCGACCCCGTAGCCTGCAACGGGGCGACTCAGCCTGTTGGCCAGTCTCAGGATCAGGAGGCGGCGTTGAACCGCGACTTTGACCTTCGAGCGGCAAGGATTTTCAAGAGGAAGAACGGCCAGATCCTGTGGCCGTACGGGCTCGCGACCCCGGATCGACGGCGAAGCGGGCTCAGTGGCGAGGAGTACGAGAGGGCTGTAGCGCATGCGCACCTGTCGCAACGAGTCATCGTCGATTGGGCGGAAGACCACGGGCTCCGTAGCAGCGAGAGTGGCTGCTGCCCGAAGTGGCTTTTGCGCAACGCCAGTAGGCAGTGTGAACCCGATGCATGTGGGAAGTACGGTACCGGCACTCTCAGCGACGACCACTGGCTTGATCACGCTGTCTACTGGCTCAAGGACGGGCTGCCGACGGTGATTACGTCGGCGCCCTACTCGGTGGATGATGACGACCGGAGCCGCGTTGAGCAATGGAAGGAACATGGCCTCATCGCGGCGTTCGGAGGACCGGGGTGGTACGGCTCCGGCACAACGCAGATAGCCATGCTGAACCCCAAGAGGCTTAGCGCGATCTACTTGGCGGAAGATGCCGAGCGGCTCCTGCGCCACCACAAGGGCTCGGCGAAATGACGACCAGGGAACGCACCGCGTTCGACACGGGTGGGGCATGCAGATTCTCTGGCGGACGCGCCTCACGCACCACCGATCTATCCTCTGATCTACGAGAACGTCACCCTTGTGGCTACGCGGGGTAGAGGCCCCCACGGAGAGCTGTTTGGTCCGTGAAGCCTGAACTCCTCGTTCGACCCTCAACTTCGAGCCTTTGGCTCGAACAGCGCTCTACCTGCCGCGGTTTGTCCCAGCCACCCTGTCAAGAGCGGCTAGCGCGACAACTGGCTGAGTGTGGGAAGCGCTTGGGGGACCGGTGGCCTACGTTCCTATTCTGAAGGGCAAGGCGGGCGAGTTCCTGGCACTGGGACATGCCTCGGCGGAGGTGCAGGCTCAGCTCCGCCCGGTGATGGAGATCGTGCCGGACCTAGAGCTCCGGGACCTGCTGGAGACCTTCTGTGAACACGCGATGGAGAATGTGCCTGACGGCATGGTCCTCACAGTCGACTGCGGTGCCCTGCCACCCGATCGCGTCCTCAAAGGGGATGTCGGCGGGCCCATAGCCCGAGTCGGTGAGTCCCTCGGGCTCCGTGGAGTTGCGATGTCCCCCGTCTTCCGGTGCTCCGACACCGATGAGGTGCTGGCCGAGGTTGCACGCGTGGCTGCCGCCCACCGGAACGGAGCATGCCTGCGAATATCCTCGGCCGCTGACCTCCGCGAGTCGATACCCACCGGAGAGCAGATTGGAGATCTGCTCCGAGTGGTACGGCTGGCTCCAGAACAGGTCGACTTGCTGGTTGATGCCGGGCCGGTGCACTCGGACCGGACAAGAGAAGTCCTGGCTGAAGCGACCCGAGACACCCTGAGGAGTCTTTCGTGCTGGCCTTGGAGGCGCCTGTGTGTGGCAGCTGGTGCGTTCCCCGTCAACCTGACAGGTTTCCCGCGAGGGCGAGCGACACCCGTCACCCGACAAGATGCGCGACTCTGGGAGAAGGTCGTAGAGAACTGGTCGGGGCCGCAGCCTGACTTCGGGGACTTCGGTGTGACCTACCCCCGCATCCTGCCCAAGAGCCGAGGAACCCCAGACCCCAACATGCGCTACACCACGGCGGTGGAGTGGCAGGTTTTCGTCTACCCGCGAGTCCGGCAGGGCAATGACGACTTCTTCTGCCTCAGCGAGGATCTCGTCAACTCGCCCTACTGGCCTGTCACTGGAGCTGCCACTTCGTGGGGCGATGCTCGCCTTGAGGATTGCGCTCAACGAAAGCGGCAGAAGGCTGGTGGGGGTACCGAATGGCGAGCATGGGCGACGTCGCACCACCTGGCTGTTGTGACGTCTCAGCTCATCACTACTGGGCGTCCTTAGGGCCTGTGGGAACTGCTGAGCTCGACCTGACAAGCGGGCGGACGGGACGCCGGCGCGTTCTCTGAACGGAGCTTCCCGTCACTCGTCCGTGAAGCCCTTTGGGTGAAGACGCCGTGGAGCTGGTTCGGCTACGAGGCGTCGCCTGACCGTCGGGAAACCCACCAGGTCGCCGATGCCCAGGGGCCGTTTCGATCGTCCAAGCCATCCGTGACCGCAAGGACAGCGATCGGCCCCAGTGATACGACCCCGGCTGATCTCGGCTCGCCGTTTTCGACCTCGAGGAGGACCGTGGCGTCGAAGCTGAGTTCAATGCCTGGAGTCGAATCCGAGAACCGCGAGAGCCCCCGGGTGTCCTCGCTTGATGAGCGTCCGCAGGCCGTGACGTACGACCAAATCGCCCTACGTGCTGACGCGCAACCATCGGCGTGTGATGACGAGGACGAGGGCGGGCTGGTCCTTGTTGATGTCGTTGAGGTGGTTCGCCACGGAACGGCGCACGTAAAGGGACTCGTCGTTGACGCGAGGCTCCAGGAGTGCCAGTGAGGGAGCGGGGTCGGAGACGAATCGCGAGATCCGCGATGCCCAGGGCAGCCGCGGGCGCGTGCCCTTCGAGACGAGCCGCCGAACGTGTTCGTCCGGGTCGCTGGTCCACGCCCTGAGCTGGTCCATCGTGACCTCGTAGGGGGCTTCGACGAACGGGCGGATGGCGAACTCGGCGGTGTAGCGGGAAGTGAGCGCGGCCGGCAGCGGCAGCGCGACGTCGGGCCGGTCCAGCATCGCCGAGGTGACGTAGGCGTTGACGGGTATGGAAGCCCATCCCGTAACACCCCCGCTGTCGAGGGCACCACGGAATACCGGGTCGGCTTCCTCGGGGACGTCGGCATCGTCGCCGTGAGGGCACGGGCGATCCAGCCGATACGGGCCTTCAGCTCCAGGTCGCCGATACCGGCGCCCGCGAGCCGCTCGAACGCCGTCCGGTCGAACGAGGCCGAGGCACCCGCGAGACGCCCGGTGAGCTCCGGCGACAGTTCATGTTTGAAGCCGGTCACCTCAACGCGCGCCCACGGCCCCGTCGAGGCCCCCGGCGGCCGCCCCGTACGGCTCCCGGCCGACGGGAGGAGGGGGCGGGTCCGTTCTGCTGTGCGGCGTGGCGTGGGGGTGCTGTAGTGTGTTCGAGTTCCTGCGCCATGGTTCCGGTGGCAGTGACCGGACTTCCTGTTCCTTCTGTGTCGATCTTGGGGTGACGTCTTATTAACCAGGCCATGTAGTCGTCCGTGTTCCCCGCGTGCTGTTGTGTCGCACGTGTCCGGGGGCGGACGTTGCGCTGGCCTGAGCCGCGTCACCCATCCCCGCAGTCTTCTTCCCGGGTGCAGCTCTGCCGTCTGCCCCGGGTTTCGTGTTTTACCGGCCCCGGTGCGGCTGTCGGCAGGGCTCCCCGATTCCTTTGGATCAGGAGTTCCCGTTTTGTCTTCCTCCGCGCTCGGCAACGAGCCAGAGCACATCACCACCCACACCCCGACCCATTCCTCTCCTGGGCCGTCGAAGATGGCCATGGGGGCCTGGATCGCCCTCCTGGTGCTGCTGACCGCCGAGCTGATGAACATGCTCGACCAGTCGGTCGTCCTGACCGCCCTGCCCGCGATCCAGGACTCGACCGGAGCCGGACCGGTCGCGGTGCAGTGGCTGACCACCGCCTATTCCCTGCCCGTCGCCGTCGGGCTGATCACCGGCGGACGGCTCGGTGACATCTACGGCCGACGCAGAATCCTGCTCATCGGCACCGTCGTGTTCACCGTCGCCTCGCTGCTGTGCGGTCTGGCCACCGGCCCGGGCGTGCTGATCGGCGCCCGTCTGCTCCAGGGCGTCGGCGTGGCCGTGATGATCCCTCAGGTCCTGGCGACCATGCACGTCACCTTCGAAGGCCAGAACCGCAGCAAGGCGTTCGGCCTGTACGGGGCCGTCATGGCCATCGCCAACGTCCTGGGCCCGGTCCTGGGCGGCGTACTCACCCAGGCCGACCTGTTCGGGCTGTCCTGGCGGCCGATCTTCCTGGTCAACGTGCCCGTCGGGCTGGCCGTACTCATCCTGGGACGCAAGTTCATCCCCGAATCGACCGTCCGCAAGGCCGACCGGCTCGACCTGGCCGGCATGCTGCTGTCCGGTCTGGCCATCGTCCTGATGCTCTTCCCGCTCACCGAGGGCCACACCCACCGATGGTCGCTGTGGTGCTTCGTCATGCTCGCCGCCGGTGTCCTTGTCCTTGGTGTCTTCCTGCGCCACCAGCGGGGCAGGCAGGGCAACGCCCCGCTAGTGACCCTGTCTCTCTTCCGGGTCAGGCAGTTCTCCGGAGGCATGGCAGCAGACTTGCTGCACGGCCTGCTGTGCGGCCTGTTCTTCATGACCTGGACGCTGTACCTGCAGCGCGGACTGGGCCTGAGCCCGCTTGATGCGGCCGTGGCCTTCGTGCTGCTCTCTGTGGGAGAACTGGGCGGCGCGACCATCGCGGCGAAGACCGCCGGGCGTTTCGCCCGCCGTCTGCCGCAGGTCGGAGTTCTCATCGCGACCGCCGCGATGGCCTCCTACGGGCTCCAGATCGGCAGCCACCAGGCCGGCCTGACGCTGCTGGCAATGACCGCTCCGGTGGTGCTGATCGGCTTCGGCCTGGGCATGGTCTCCGGCCCGCTCGCCGATCTGTCGCTGGCCAGGGTCCCGCACGAGGACGCCGGCTCGGCCTCGGGCCTCTTCAACACCGCCATTCACCTGGGCATCGCGCTGGGCACCGCGCTGACCGCCATGGTGTCCTTCGCCATCACCGGCGGCTCTCCCGACGGCGCGGCCAACCGCGACGCGTTCGTCACCGTGCTGTGGTGGGTCGGCGGCCTCCTGGCCCTGATGTGGGTGCTCATGTTCTGCCTGCCCAAGCAGGCCGACCACCAAGCCGACTGAGCCAACCCCAGGTCCCCGACGTGACGTCGCCCGGGACCTGGACGCCCTCAGCCTTCCTCCTCCTCGCTGTCTTCGGCCTCGTCAGGGTTACAGAAGCGGCGCAGACCTTGGCCGGGGCCGCTGGCAGTGAGGTTGGACAAGGAGCAGTCCAGGGGGTTGAGGTTGCGGTGCTTGAGCGGGGACACGCGGGCGATGCCTTCGTCTCGGATCTCGTGACCCTCGGCCTCCAGTTGCGCGACAGCGGCGTCGAGGTACTTCGTCGTCCAGAGCACGAGGGCATTGAGGACCAGGCCGAGAGCGGCGAGCTGGTCTTCGCGGCTTTCACGGCACGCCTGGTGGGTCTGACCTCGGCCGCCGTGGCAGGTCGGGCGGTCTCAACCGGGACTCTTGGCGATGACCTGGAGTTCGTTCTTCTCGCCCCCGTCGCGTTGGCTCGTCACGGTCCGCCGTTATCAGACGGTGGACCTCGGCCGGCTTCTCCCGGATCCGCGCCACCTCATACGTCTCCAGCTCGTCATTTGCCGATCTTTCGGGCCTGGTCGGGCAGTGGAGTTCGGCGTCGCCCATGCCGGGCGGCGTGCTGATGCGGCACGCTAGGCCCCGCAGTGGAGGGCACTTCCCGGGCCAGTGAAGATCGAGGTCATGGATATCCGGCAGTTGGAGTACTTTCTGGCCGTCGTCGACCG
The DNA here is from genome assembly GCF_019400875.1 of Streptomyces anatolicus. Classification (NCBI taxonomy): domain Bacteria; kingdom Bacillati; phylum Actinomycetota; class Actinomycetes; order Kitasatosporales; family Streptomycetaceae; genus Streptomyces; species Streptomyces anatolicus. Next base: position 7,094 of record NZ_WMBF01000027.1, read on the forward strand.
CGGGGGTTTCAACCGGGCCGCTTCGGCGCTGTATGTGTCGCAGCCGTCGTTGTCGCAGGCTGTTCGTGCGCTGGAGCGTGATCTGGGTACGGAGCTGTTCCATCGGATCGGGCGCCGTGCGGTGCTGACGGAGGCAGGCCGGGCGTTGATCGAACCGGCCCGTGCGGCGGTGCGGAGCCTGGAGGTCGCCCGGGCGAGCGTGGCGTCCGTGCACGAACTGCGGGAGGGGCGCCTTGATGTGGCGTCGATGCCGTCCCAGGCCGTCGAGCCCCTGACCTCGTTGATCCGTTCCTTCACCCGGCGCCATCCGGGCGTGACGGTGGCGGTCAAGGCCGTCTTCACGGCACGGGATGTCGTCGGCGCGGTGCGGACAGGGGCTGCGGAACTCGGCCTGCTGGCCTCGGCCGGGAGTGTTCCGGATACGGAGGTCCGCGCGCAGGTGCTGGGGCAGCAGCGGTTCGTGCTGGTGGCAGCGCCGGGCGGGCCCTTCGCCGGCCGGGCCGCGGTGGCGTGCGAGGAACTGGCGGGTCAGCGGCTGATCGTGGGACAGCCCGGGACAGGGATGCGGGCGTACGTCGACTCCCTGCGTGACCAGGGCATCGACTTCAGTGTGGCGGCGGAGACGGAGCACCGGGTCGCGTTGCTGCCTCTGGTGCTGGCCGGGGTCGGGCTCGCGGTCGTGACGGATTCCTGGCGGGAGATAGCCCGGCGGACGGGCGCCGACGTGCTGGACATCGAACCCGCGACCGCGCTGCATGTCGCACTGGTCAGCCGCCGGGGCGTCCTGTCCCCGGCGGCCGCCGCGTTCTGGAGGATGGCCGTCCCCACCGGCACTCACGGATAGGCGGCCCTGACCGACAGGTGGGCCACTGACTGATAGGCGGCCGCTATAAGGGAGATCCGGTTTCGGTCTTGGACGTCAGGCGGGGCGCGTTGCTGGAATCGAAGGCATGACGAACCACCGCATCGCCCTCATCCCCGGTGACGGCATCGGCGCCGAAGTGCTGCCCCCCGCGCGGCAGGTACTCGACATTCTTGGCCGCCGGCACGACTTCACCCTCTCCTATACGTCCTACGACGACTGGTCGTGCGAGCGGTTCCGGCGCGAGGGCGCCATGATGCCCGACGACGGCCTCGCCCAGCTCCGCGACAAGGACGCCATCCTGCTGGGCGCGGTGGGCCACCCCGGGGTGCCCGACCACATCTCGCTGTGGGGACTGCTGATCCCGATCCGCCGCGGCTTCCGCCAGTACGTCAACCTGCGGCCCATCCGGGTCTTCGAGGGCATCGACAGCCCGGTGCGCGGCGCGCGGGCCGGCGAGGTCGACTTCGTCGTCGTCCGGGAGAACGTGGAAGGCGAGTACAGCGAGGCCGGCGGGCGGCTCAACCGGGGATTCCCGGACGAGATGGCCGTACAGGAGGCCGTGTTCACCCGGGTCGGTGTCACGCGCCTGCTGGACTACGCCTTCAAGCTCGCGGAGCGGCGCGAGGGCCGGCTGACCTCGGCCACCAAGTCGAACGGAATCGTGCACACCATGCCGTTCTGGGATGAACTCGTCGCCGAGCGGGCCGCCTCGTTCCCGCAGGTCAGCTGGGAGCAGGAGCACATTGACGCGCTCGCGGCCAAGTTCGTCCTCGAACCGGCCCGCTTCGATGTCGTGGTCGCCTCCAACCTTTTCGGCGACATCCTCAGTGACCTCGCCGCCGCGGTGGCCGGGTCCATTGGTGTCGCCCCGGCGGCCAACCTCAACCCCGAGCGGGAGTTCCCCTCGATGTTCGAGCCGGTTCACGGCTCCGCCCCCGACATCGCGGGCCAGGGCATCGCTAACCCGCTGGGCGCGATCTGGTCGGCCGCCATGATGCTCGACCACCTCGGCCACCCGGAAGCGGCCAAGGACATCACCGATGCGATCGCCGCGGTCCTGGCCAAGACCGACGTACGCACCCGGGATCTGGGCGGCACCGCTTCCACGGTCGAGTTCACCGACAAGCTCCTCGAACTCCTCTGAGCCTGCGCCCTCTTGGCGGCGGTACGGACGACGCCGCCCGCACTCCTCCAGGCGCTCGCGCGCCTTTCACTCCCGAGCCGCGCTCGCCCACCGGCCCGCCCCGTCCACGAGGTCCGCTCCGCGTCCATGAGGTTCGCTCCGCGTCCCGGTTGCGCCCCCCGTTCTCTCAACGAGGAGAAACGCCATGGCAGCATCCGCAGTCCCCGCACCATCCCAGGTCGAAGCGGCCCGGAAGCCTTGGTACCGGCAGCTGTACTTCTGGGTCCTGACCGCCATCGTCACCGGTGTCCTCACCGGCTGGCTGTGGCCCTCGGTCGGTACCGCGATGGAACCCGTCGGGACCACCTTCGTCGCCGCGATCAAGATGCTGATCACGCCGATCGTTTTCGTGACCATCGTGGCCGGCATCGGCGGTGTCGACAGCCTGGGCCGGGTGGGCCGGGTCGGTCTGAAGTCCCTGCTGTACTTCCAGGCCGGCACCCTCGCCGCCCTGCTCATCGGCCTCGTCGCGGTCAACGTCTTCCAGCCCGGAGCCGGTGTCCACGCCCACCCCGGCGACCTCCAGCTGGCAGGGGAGGCCGGCCAGTACGTCAAAGACGGCGAAGGCCAGTCCTGGTGGCACTTCCTGACCGACCTCGTGCCCACCAGCGCCGTCGGCGCCTTCGCCGAGGGCAACATCCTTCAGGTCCTCTTCTTCTCGGTCCTCTTCGGCATCGCCCTGAAGGCCGTCGGCCCCGTCGGCGGGCCTCTCGTCGACGGCATCCAGCGCCTGAGCGCCGTCATCTTCAAGATCCTGCACTACGTCATGCTGGCCGCGCCCGTGGGCGCCTTCGGCGCGATGGCCTTCACCATCGGCAAGTACGGCTTCTCCACCCTGGGCAGCCTCGGCCGGCTCATCGGGCTCTTCTACGGCACCTCGGCGTTCTTCGTGATCGTCGTTCTCGGCGCGGTGACCGCCGCGCTCAGGATCAGCATCTTCCGGCTGTTGCGCTACCTGCGCGAGGAGTTCGTCCTTGTCCTGGGCACCTCGTCCTCCGAGAGCGCCCTGCCCCGGCTGATGCAGAAACTCGCAGGGCTCGGCATCCGTCGCGACATCGTCGGCCTGACCGTCCCCACCGGCTACTCCTTCAACCTCGACGGCAGCTCCATCTACCTCTCCCTGGCCGCCGTCTACATCGCCCAGGCCACCGACACTCCTCTGAGCATCGGCCAGCAGCTCGGCCTGCTGGCCGTCATGATCCTCACCTCCAAGGGATCCGGTGGCATCACCGGCGCCGGGTTCATCGCCCTGGCCGCCACGCTCTCCACCGTCGGCACCATTCCCGCCGCCGGCATCATGCTCATCTTCGGCATCGACAAGTTCATGTCCGAATGCCGCGCCCTGACCAACCTCGCCGGCAACGCGGTCGCCACCCTCGTCGTCGCCCGCTGGGAGAACGCCCTCGACATCGCCCACGTCAACAGGGTGCTGCACACCGGGAAACCCCAGCCCCGGCCCGCACAGGAACAGACAGCAGTCGGCCCATCGGCACAACTGCCGACGAAAACCTGATCACCAGCCCCGACCTCCCGGACCCTCGTCGCGCCAAGGCCATCGCCAGATGTCCGGCCCGCCGCCCTGCTGCTCGATCGGCGTCGAGCGTACGACGTCCATCTCGTCGTAGTCCTGGAGTGCGGCCTCCGGACCTGCTCGCCCTCCCGCCGACCGCGCAAGCAGCCCTCAACCACACCCGCGAGGGTCCGTGTGACTCGGCAACCGTGGTTCATCTTGGACCCGACGCCCGAGTCGCTGTTCGGACGGAAGTGGAAACGCTGATTCCATTTTCTGTTGCATCTGTTGCATCTGTTGCATCTGGCGGATCGCCGGAGGTTTCCGATGCCAGTCGCCTCAACCCCTGATTCATGCACCGGATCGGGGTCGATCGTCCAACGGCGGCCGGCCCCGGCCTTCGTCCGCAGCGCACTCGGAGGCGAGCCAGTGCCGGTCCCGAGCGCAGTGACGCGAGCGGCAAGCGTTCCCCGGCCGCTGAACGCCGGTGTCGCGGAGGTCTGACCATAGGACGAAAGGCTGTGCCGCACGGCCCGCGGCGAATCGAGAGTGTGATGCCCGAGTGATTTACCGCCGGGCGGGGGAGCTTCCTTCTCTGCGGCGTTCTGTCCTTCGTTGACTGAGGAGTGTGCTCGCGTGCGTGTGGCCTTGCTGATCGGCACTCTCGCCGAACTCGACAGCTGCCATGCCCTGTATGCCAACTCCCTCGTGGCGGGCGGGCACGAGGTGTGGATCGGCTCGGTCAACCGCTTGTCCGGGGCGGGGGAGGAGGTCCTGGTGGTCGCCGGCAGGGTGGATGGTCCTCTCAAGGCTTACGAACCGTATCCGGGCGTGCCCGAGCGGCGCGGTTTCGAGGACGTCGACGTCGTCTGGGTGCTCAACTACCCGCAGCCTTCCGTGGAGACAGAGGCATGGCAGCTGCTGTGGCGGCTGAACCAGCACGTGCGGTTCGTCAACGACGTGACCGGAACCCTGATGCTCGGCAGCAAGACCAACCTGTCCGCGGTGGTGCCGCCCGAACACCTGCCACGCACCCTGGTCTCCAACTCCTTCGACGAACTCTGGACGGCGTACCAGTCGGACCCCGAGGCCACGTGGCTGGCCAAGCCCCCGGACGCCGACGCGGGCGCCGACGTCTATCTGCTCGAACCCGGATCGAGCAACAACCGGGTGCTGCTGCAATCCATGACAGGAAACGCGGCGGTCACCCAACTGCTCACCAAGGGCGGCCTGATGGGGTTCCGCGACCGCTACTGCCTCCTACAGGAGTACGTACCGCACCGTGAGGAGAAGCGCGTCATCCTCGCCGCCGGCAAGCCCGTGGCCCAACAGGCCCACCGGCTCGCACCCGACGAGCACCGGGGCAACACCGCCCACCGAGCCCACTGCTCCGACACCTCGCTGAGCACCGACGAACGGCGCCTGTGCGAACACATCGGGAAGCAACTGCTGCGCCACGGCATCCGCTTCTCCGGGATCGACCTCGCCTACCCGTACGTCTTCGAGTTCAACGTGGTCAACCCCGGCGGCCTCGACGAACGCCTCGCCCTAGGCCTTCCCGACCGAAGCCCCGACATCATCGAAGACCTGCTCCGCTCCGTGGAGGGCCCCCGGTGAACACCTCACCCCCGCAGGCGCCGGACAATGAGCCGGGCAGCGTGCTCGCAGATGCGCAACGGCTCCTGCCCGATGTGATCGCGGTGCGCCGGGCCATCCACCGCGCCCCGGAACTGGGCAGACACCTTCCGCGCACCCAGCAGACCGTTCTGAACGCCCTCGACGGCCTCGACCTGACGGTGTCCCGCGGCAAGCGCCTCAGCTCGGTCGTCGCCACCCTCGACAGCGGCCGCCCCGGACGCACGATCCTTCTGCGCGCGGACATGGACGCTCTTCCGCAGCAGGACGACAGCGGCGTCGACTTCGCCTCCGAGATCCCTGGCGTCATGCACGCCTGCGGTCACGACACCCACACGGCCATGCTCATCGGCGCGGCCCGACTGCTGGCCGACCGTCGCGCGGGACTGGCCGGCAGGGTGGTGTTCATGTTCCAGCCCGCCGAGGAAGCGGGCGGCGGCGCACAGCACATGATCGACGAAGGGGTGCTCACCCTCCCGGACGGAGCGACCGTGGACGCGGCCTTCGCCCTGCACATCACCACACGCCACGACACCGGAACCGTCCACCTGCGCCCCGGCCCCCTCTTCGCCGCTGCCGACCTGATGCACCTCACGGTGCGTGGGCGCAGCGGCCACGCCTCCACGCCGCACCGGGCACTCGATCCGATCCCGGTCGCCTGCGAGATCGTCCAGGCCCTGCAGACGATGGTCACCCGCACCGTCAGTGTCTTCGACCCGGCCGTGGTCACCGTGGCCCGGATCACGGCCGGCACCACGACCAACATCATTCCCGACACCGCGGAGATCTCGGGCACGTTCCGCACTCTGTCCCCTCACACACGTACGGCGGTCCGCGAGGGCATCGAACGCGTCGCCCGAGGCGTCGCCTCAGCCCACGGAGCCACCGTTGAGACGAACCTGATCGAGAGCTACCCGCCGGTCGTCAACGACGCGGACTTCGCCGCCTTCGTCACTGACGTGGCCGGCGCGTTGATCGGCCCGGCCCGCGTCCACCACATGCCCGAACCGGTCATGGGGGCGGAGGACTTCTCGTACGTACTTCAGCACGTCCCTGGAGCCATGGCCTTTCTAGGCGCCCGCCCGGCGGGACGCGACCCAGAACAGACCCCGGACAACCATTCCAGCCGCGTCGTCTACGACGAAGAAGCCATGGCGATCGGGACCGCCCTGTATGCGACGGTGGCCCAGGAATTCCTGGGAAGCTGACCCCCGTCTCTTGGCAGCGAGGAGTGGGGCAACTGTGAGCGGCAGCGCCCGTTCTGAGAGGAGCAGGTTCCGAGTGCCGCCGTGCGGGTCGCATTTCCTGACACACAGCGGTCAGCTGGTCAGCGGGTGAGGACGTGACCGTCGTGGGGGCGGTGGTCGCGGGAGCGCCGTAGGTCTGTGACGACGTAGGTGCGCTGCAACCAGCGGTCAGCTCCGTCGTAGCGGGGCTGGAAGGCGGTGCGGCCGTGGACGGTGACGCGGTTGTCGATGATGACCAGGTCACCGGGCGTCAGGCGCAGCGTGTGGGAGGTCGCCTCGCAGGCGCGGCCGAATTCACTGAGCGCTTCAGCGGCCAGGGCGTTGAGCGGAGTGGTGACGAGTTGGGCCATGCGTATGTCGGGATCCTCCACGGCTCCGGAAAGCACCGGCCGCGGCTCGACATCCGGCTTGCTCGCGTCGGCGCCAGAGCCGAAGGAGGGTGGGGGAGTGGTGGCGAACTGTGGTGTGAACAGGGCTTGACGGCTGGCGGGGGTCAGGAGCGCCAACGCCTGACGGATGCCCGCCACACGCATGCCGGCGATGTGGTCGTGGTCGGCGCGCAGGCACAGAAAGACCACGTAGTCAGGCGGGTGGGGGTGGAATCCGTTCTCGGAATGGAAGGACAGCGGCACAGACCCGGCGTTGCCGTGAAAGGTCTCCTGTCCGGGCACGGGCACAACGTCCTGCACGAGGGCACCGGCCTTCTCCGCCAGGTAGGCGAGAGGCTCGCCGAGCCCACAAGCCACCATGGTGAGCACCGCGGCCGAAACGGTGGCCCGGCGCTGGACCGAGTCGGGCACGGTCGGGGTCGGGGGCAGGGCTGCCCGGTCGACGGGCAGGCCGCCGATCACCAGGGTTCCGTTCGGGCCGGAATGCCTGCGAAACCGGCGAACCTGACGGCGCAGGGGCAGCGGCAGCTCCTCCCAGGCGTCCCGGGCCCGTGTCACCCACTCGGGACTGTCGACCTCGTCGTGTCCCTCGATGCACAGCGCACGGGCGATCCGCTCGCACGCGGCGGTATCGGCCGGATCAAGTTCCCGGCCTGCTACGCCGGTGCTCTGGATGGTGTCGGGCGTCGTATCGGCCATCGAAGTCTCCTGCCGGGTATGGGGGCTAGGGGCGCGCGAGCTCACGAGTGGCGCAGGCCGGCCACGGCATCGGCGACGTAGTGGTCCCCGTATCGGATCAGGGAGGCGTACTGGGCGGCGCGGCGATGGCGCATGAGCCGTAGTTCGGCGACGGCGTTGTCGGGGCCGTCGGGCCTTTGAGCGATGGAACGGTCCAGATGCACCATCGAGTAGGCGAGGGTGACGTGCCGTTCACCGTCGATGATGTCGGCTTCCAGCAGAGCGCCTCGTGCCTCGGCCAGCTCCGGGGCATGTGCCGCCAAGCTCTCGAAGGAGTCCGGAACGACAGTCAGCAGGTCCTTCATCGCCGCCCGGAACAGCTTGTATCCACGATGCTGGCGCCCGCTCAGGGGGTTGTCCACCGACGGGGGCGCCATGGTCTGGCGTATCGCTGCCCGGTAGTAATCAGCCGGGATCGTACTGGCGTGGGTCATGGCCGCGGGGAATGCGCGCACGTACACCGTCGCGTCAGCGAGCCGCCGTAGCACGGTGTCACGGTTGCCGCGCCGCAGATTGTCGGCGGCATCGGCCACGGCCACTGCGGCGCAGACGTTGAACAGGACGTGGACCTGGTGCCCGATGAGCCACCGAGCGCTCCACACGTCTTCCAACGCCGCCACCGTCCCAGTTGCGGGGACGGTGATGGGCGGGTCGAAGTCAGGGCCGGTGCCCGGTGCCGTGCCGGTGAGGTCGACCACGGCCTGCTGCATTCCGGCGGTCTCCAGTGCCAGGTCGCCGCCGCCCAGAGGAGCATCACCCAGGTCTTCCAGAGCGCGCTGGATGACCAGGACACCGTGCAGGGCGGCCTGTTGATCCGACAGCTCTTCCTCACGGACCCGGAAGTAGGACTGACTGATCGACTGGGCCGGTATGTCCTCGCCGGCCACGGCTTCCGCCGACTCCGACAGTGCCGCGGCCAAACTGCCTGCCGTCGCGGCGGCTTGCCGCAGCGCGAGGGAGCGCTCAACGGGTCTGGCGTGGGTCGCCACGTCGGCCAGAACGCGTACGGTCCGTTTCGCCTCGGCAGCGACGCGCGGGCCCAGCGCCGGGGCAGGGCGCCCGCCTCGGGGCTCACGGAAGACAGCGACAGCGGGAGGACCGGCAACCGGTGATGAGCGCATAGTCGAACAACTTCGCCATACGCACTCCATCCGAAACCCTGATGACGCGATCACGCCGGTGTGGGCACTGGATTTGGCCACCCAGATCACCGGCGACCTGCCGATGACCGGCCTTGCTCGGCGAGGCGGAGAAGTCTGAGCCACTGGGGCACGATGTGGTCTGCTGCGCCCGGACGGGAGCGCTCGGCGGCGCCCCGCCCCGGCGGACGGCGCCCCTTCCTCGCCGACAGCCGACGTCGCCGCACTCGTGTGGCGTGCGGCCGTCAACGGAGGGGGTTCGTGCAGCGTGGTTGTATCCGAGGGGCGGTCAGCTCGATCTCGATGAGGGGGGTCTTGTCCGGTCACGGCTCCCGTGAGCTATGGCTGGGGTGATCGGGTTCCGGACTGCGAGCGCCACGCTGGTATCGACTGCGTGGTCCAGGCGCGCAGTAGCCACTCCAGCGGGCCGTAGACGTGGTGCCGCAGCCACCATCGGCTGGCCACTGTCTCTGCCGTGAACAGGGTCAAGGCGATCGCCGCGACTCCGATGGGTGGGACGCGGCCGACCAGTGCGGCCCCGAAGCCGGTGAACAGCAGGGCGCAGACCAGGGACTGGCCGAGGTAGTTGGTCAGCGACATGCGGCCCGCCGGTGCGAGTGCGTTGACCACGGCCTGGCCGCGGCGGCCGTGGGTGAGGCGGAGCACGGTCGCCGCGTAGGCGGCGGCCAGCAGGGGAGCGGTGATCACGTCGAGACCCATGGCGAAGAGCTGGTAGGCGGACTCGGGATGGTTCAGGCTCGCGTCCGCGTACACGATGCCGCCCGACAGCCCGACCGTGAAGCCGACCCACTGGAGCCGCCGCAGGAGCCGCTGGTGCCGGTCGGTGTCCGCGAGGGCTCGCCGGTGTCCGGCCGCCAGGCCCAGCAGGAAGGCGGCGAGCGCGGAGGGTGCCTGGAAGAAGAGCAAAAGGAAGGCCACGTCCGGCAGTTCGCGGAGGTGGGCGCCGATGACCGATGCCGGTCCGCCGCGCAGGGCCTCGGTCGCCTGGGCCGCGGCGGACGCCGTGGACTGAGGGATCGTGCCGCCTCCGCCCGCCTGGCCGACGGCGAGTGCGAGGAGCACGTACACGGCGGCGGTCACCGCAAGGAGTGCCACCGCGATCCGTACCGCGGTACGGGGCCGGATGCGGCGCAGCGCGAGCAGGACCAGCCCCAGGACGGCGTACAAGGTGAGGATGTCGCCGGGGAAGAGGACGACGGCGTGCACGACGCCGATCACGAACAGTCCGGTCAGGCGCCTGAGGAAACGTGGCGTGAACCGGGCGCCGCGCCGCTCGGCGGAGCTGATCTGCAGCGTGAAGCTGTAGCCGAACAGGAACGAGAACAGCAGGAAGAACTTCGCCTCGAAGAAGACCGCCACCAACCAACGGACGGCCTCACTCACAGGGCCGCCGAGACCCGGGTCCTCCAGGCCCAAGCCGTGATAGGCGGACGCCATGTAGGTGATGTTGACCATCAGGATGCCGAGCAGCGCGAAGCCGCGCAGTGCGTCTACCTGGGCCAGCCGGGCGCCACCGCTCTGCCGCTGCTCCCCTGGCGTGGGGAGGGGGTGTGGGGGGCTCTCATCGTTCTTGTTACGCGGTCGGACGGTCACGTCACTCCCCAGAATCTATCGAAACTCAAACGGTCGTTTCGCATACGAGCGTACTATGATTGACCGTAGAGGTGAACGGCGAAGCTCGCACGACGGCTCACGCCGGGAGAGGGAGGACCGTGGACGCACCGCAGAAGACGGCGGACCGGGGCGACAGGGGCGCCCCCCGCCTGTATCGAGGGATCCCCGAAGGAGCCGAACAGCAGGTGGCCGCCTTGTACTGGGAGGCGTTCGGACGCAAGCTCGGCAGTGCGCTCGGCCCTCCCGGGAAGGGGCGGGCCTTTCTCGCCTCTCATCTGCACCACGACCGCGGCATCACCGCGCTCGACGGTGGGGGCCGCGTCGTCGGCGTCGCGGGCTATGACCTCGCGGGCCGCGCCCTGAACGGCGGCTCGGCACGCGACGTGCTGTCCGGATACGGCCCGCTGCGAGGGCTGCCCCGGCTTGCGCTGCTCGCCCTGTTCACCCGGAAACCCGCCGCGGGCGAACTCGTGATGGACGGCATCTGCGTATCGGCGGCGCACCGCGGCACCGGCATCGGAGCCCTGCTGTTGCGCGAGATCGCCGCGGTGGGCGCCGAGAACGCCTGTTCCCGCATCCGGCTCGACGTCATCGACGTCAACCCGCGCGCCAAGGCCCTCTACGAACGCCACGGCTTCAGCGCCGTGCGCACCCGACAGACCCCGTTTCTCAGAACGTTGATGGGATTCGGTGCCGTCACCACCATGCACCGTGCCGTCACCCCCGACGACCTGCGCGGAGGAAGCCCCCGATGAATCACGCGCGGCCGAACCAGGAGCGGCGTCCCGAGATCCCCACGCGGTTGCTCGTGCACGCCCTGGTCCGTGAGGACGGGACTGTCGACGCCGGTGAGCTCTACGCCGTCGCCGGACTCCTCGGCATGACCGACCAACAGGTCCGGCTGTGCGTCAAACGCCTCGTCACCGAGGGCCGGTTCAGCCAGGAAGGGCGAGGGCGCAAGGCCGTCCTGCGGGCAGTGCCCGATGCCGCGACCGGCGCCGTCGCACCCGATACCGACCATGTCCGCTACGCCTACCGGCAGGACCGCGGGCTCGCACCCTGGGACGGCACGTGGCACCTGTTCGCCTTCGCCATCCCCGAAGCACGCCGCACCGACCGCGACGCCCTGCGAGAAAGCCTGCTGCACCTGGGCGCGACACCCGTCCAGGGCGGCCTGTACGTGGCCGCCAACCCCATCGCCGATCTGGTCGAGGCTCAGGCCCGCCATCTCGGCGTACTCGACTCCGTCACCTTCCTCACCAGTACCGACCTGCGCATCGGGGACATCACCGACTCCCGCCAACTCGCGGCCCGCATCTGGCCGTTGGGGGAGATCGCCGCTCGGTACGAACGCCTCGCCGCCTCCGCCGCGACCTGCGCCGACCGTCTGGCTCGCGGAACAGACCTGTCCGGAGTCGAGCGGCTCACCCTGGCCGTGGAACTGGCCGCGGAGTTCAGCCGAGCCATGACCCCCGACCCGCTACTGCCTCCGGAACTGCTGCCCCGGCCCTGGCCCGGCAGTCGCGCCCGGCGACTCACCCAGGAATGTTGGACCGCTCTCGGCGCCCTCCCCACGGCTCAGCACGCCCCCACATCACTGCCTCGCCTGTTCCGCCTCTACAGCGACGCCATCACCGCGCCCGACAGACAGTGATACGAGGGGCATGCTCACCGCGACCTCCGTCTTCAGCCGGGCCAGAGCGGCTCGGGTGCAGCGGTGACGACCGCGCCCAAGGCCACGTGTCCGTCGATGCCGACGCGCTCCAGATCGAGCCGGTCGGCGTCCGTGAACCTGGCCGGGTCCCTGTTGGCCGCTGCGAGTGACACCATTGCCAGGCTCCCGGCCGGATGAGCTGCCCGCCTCGATGTCCTGCGCGGCGAAGCACCACACGCCCATCCGTGCCGGACCGTCGAACCGGCAGGAACTCTTCGACGGCCGACGACAGCTAGGCCGGGTACTCGCGCACCGCCGCCAGCACCTCGGGGCGGTCGGAACTGTCTTCCTGCCGCAACTGTCTCGAGGATGCGGTCGCGGACGCAGGCCAGGACCAAGCGCTGGCGGCCGGTGATGTCCCAGGAACGGCGTGTCATCACGGTTCCTGAATGCGTCGGCGCAGGTCGGCCCGGACGAGGCGGCGGGAGAGGCCGATGAGCCGTCGTCGCAGGGCGGTGTTGTGCTCGGCGCAGGTGTGGGCGAGGCCTGGTAGGTGCGGTTCCAGTCGCGCTGGGTCTGTACGAGGTCGGGGGAGTAGTCGTTGTGCACCATGCCGCCAGCAGAGCATGTGCTCGAAGATCAGCCTTTCCGTCGACGAGCACTCCGACACGTACGCGCATATCCGCCACCGGCCGCGTCCTGTACGCCGATCAGCGGACCCGGCTCCGGCTGCAGGAGTCGGCCACCCGTCGTCCGGCAGGGCAGTCGGGTCCGCTGTGCGCCCTGGTGCGGGAGTGCACCGGTGTCAGGGTTGCGGAGCGTGGAGGTGCAACTGGCAACGGCTTCGAGTGTGTCTTTGCAGGCAAGAGCAACATCGGGTGAACCGTGGACAGTAGGTGACGGTACGTCAGGTGAGGCACAGGGCACCAGCTTCAGGGGGACGCATGGCGCGCAACGGATACATCCGCATAGCGGGGGCGGCGGTGGCACTGGCGGCAGGGGGCGTCTTGGTCACGGCCACCGGGGCAGCGGCGGCTCCGGCCAAGGCCCCGGCAGCAACGGCCGCGTACAACAAGGCATGCGGCACCGGCTACAAGGTCGTGAACCAGATCGACCTCGGGAAGGTAGGGACGACTTACCTGACCTACAACTCCACGACGGGTAAGAACTGCGCCGTGACTGTCCGCAACACCCCAGGTCCTGCCGTCTACATGTACGTGTATGTCCTGCGGGACGACACGAGGGAGTACGCCGACGACGAGGGGCTCTACCGCTCTTACGCGGGCCCGGTCTACCTCGCGGCCAGAGGCCACTGCGTCTCCTGGGGCGGCGTGATCGGCGGAGAGTCAGCCAACAGGTACGGCACCAACTGCGGCAGGCTTGCCCCGTGATGGCTTCGTTCCCTTCCAGCAACAGCGAACTCAGGATCTCGGTACCGGTGACAGAAACTCTGCCGAACAGACGGTCGTGACAAGCGGGATGCCTGATCGGTGACAACCGACGTGCCTCGCCTGGTCCTCTCCACCAGTTCATCCGGCGTCACCGGTGACAACTCCTGAGCTTCGGCTCAGTATGACCAGCCCGTCGAACCCCCCTTCACGGGCAGGCCCTCAATTAGGTATCCGAGCCGAAGGCGAGTCCTGTATGAACACGTCTGACAGGTGGCGTCCGCGCCGTGTCCCCGAGGCTCGCATCCGCGTCGGCGCCCTGCGCACGCCGATTGATTATGCGAAGGTCGGCCGGTCCTCGGTGCGGCGCCGCGCGCGGGGCATGACGCACAGCGAGGCGGTGGCGGCGCTCGAAGAGGCGGAACTGCACGCGCACCTGGACCGCCGTGACGAAGCCGCGGCCGACGACGGCGGCCGCCGTGCTGCGGAGCTCGCGGAGTGGCAGCGCCTCGTGCAGCTGCTCGCCGCGACCGGCAGCCCGTACGACCCGGACGCCGACGCGGCCGTCCAGGAAGCTCGCCGAAGACCATCGCCGCGAGAAAGCCGAGCAGCAGCGCCGCCAGGAGCGGCAGCGGGTAGCCAACCGCGCCGAAGAACTCGCCCGGCTGGGCGGGGCCGGCCGGCTCGATTGCAGCGTGCCGAGCCAGGCCGGGGACGAAGCCGCCCGCCAGCGCCTGGATGAGAACCGCGACTACCACGCCCCGAAGGCCGACGCCCGGCTCGCCCGCGACCTCGCCGACCAGTAGTCCGGCCACTACGCCGACCCGGCAGCCCGCGCCGCCGCCGTCGGCTCACTGCCTGTTCCAATGCGCGCCCGCGCCGCGCTGCTCGCCGCCCTCGCCCGAACCGGCACCCCCGTCAACGGCGACATCGAGTTCGTCGGCCGCCTCGCTCAGGCCGACCCGGCCGCCACGACTGCGCTCGCCGCGTGGCTGGAGACCGCGACCGCGGTGAGGGGCGGCCCGGAATGAGCGCGGCGGACGAGGCGGTGGTAGCCACTTGGAGCGAGCACAGCGAGATCGGGCATCACTACGAGGACCTGCTCGCTGACGGCTCCGTCATCGCCTGGACCGAGCCACCATTCGACGAGAGCCTTTACCCGGCGACGACGACCCCGACTGCAACCCGGTCTGCGGGTGCCCGCACATCCCGCGCCAGTTCTGTCTGGAGTGCACCGGACGCGCCGCCTGCGGGCCAGTGCACCGGCCCGAAGCACTACACGCAACGATTTCAACGGGAACATATACGGATCGTGACAACCGTCACAGCAGCGTGTCCTGCACGAAAGGCATGGCTATTAACAGAGCATGATCGCGAATCCCGACACCGGCAGTGCCTGCACCGACGCCACGAGCGTGCCCATTGACTTGACCACGACCGAGTTACGGACCCTCCTCTTCGGTGCCGACCGAGTGGGGGTCCACGGGCCCTGGCGGGAGTTGACCGCCGATCCATGGATGCACCGACGGCACGAGATGCCCACGCCCGACCAGGTCGCCGCGTCCTACCAGCGGCTGCGGCAAGTGAACCAGCTGACCGAGGCCGCCGAACTGGCAACCGACCCCTACCGCCTGACCGCACTGCACGAATGGACCGGCCCGCTGGACGGCGCGCTCACCGTCCTGGTGGGTATCCACTACAACCTGTTCCTCGGCAGCCTGCTCGACCACGACGCCCACGAAAAACGGCCGTTGGCCGAGTACACCGCCATGGAGCGGATCGGCACGTTCCTGTGCACCGAACTGGGCCACGGCAACGACGCCACCGCCTTGGAGACCACCGCCGTCTACAACCGCACCAACCGCACCTTCACCCTGCACACACCCCACGCCGGCGCCCAGAAGTTCATGCCCAACACCAGCATGACCGGCGGCCCGAAGTCGGCGGTGGTCGCAGCCCGGCTGCTGATCGAGGGCCGGGACCATGGGATCTTCCTCTTCCTCACCCCGCTCACCGACCACTCGGGCACCCTGCCAGGCGTCACCGTGCGCCCGCTCCCACTACGCCCTGGCAGCCCGGTGGACCACTGCCTGACCTCCTTCGACCAGGTCCTGCTGCCCCACGAGGCGCTGCTGACCGGCGCGCACGGTCGACTCGACGACGACGGCACCTTCTCCAGCGCGCTCGGCAGCAAGCGGAAGCGATTCCTCACCAGCATCAGCCGGGTTACCCTCGGCAAGCTCTGCATGAGCGCCAGCGCCCTCGGCGCCACCCGGGCGACACTGGCCATCGCCATCCGCTACGCCCACCACCGCGAGGTAACCGGCGCCCGTCCGGACCGCAAGGTGCCGCTCTGGGCGCACCGCACCCACCACGGACCGCTGCTGGAAGGCATCGCCACCGCCTACGCCATGACGGCGCTGCACCGGACCGCGGTGACCCAGTGGGCCGAGCGCGACCGCGCCGACCCTACGGCCACGGCCCTCGCCGAACGCGAGGCGGCGGTCGCCAAGGGCTGGATCACCTGGCAGGCGCGCGCACTGCTGACGGAGTGCCGCGAACGCTGCGGCGCCCAGGGCCTGCTGCCCGTCAACGGGATCGTCTCCGCCACCATCGACGTCGAAGGGACGATCACGGCCGAGGGCGACAACCTCGCCCTGTGGGTCAAGACCGGGGCCGAACTGCTCCTCGACCACGACACCCCGCCGGCCACCCCTCCTCGCGGCGAGCTGACCGACCCGGCGGTCCGTCAACAGCTCCTGCACATGGCGGAGCACCTGCTCCTGGTCCGTGCCCGCACCCGCCTGCGCCAAGCGCCGGCCGGCGACAGCCTGCGCCGGTGGAATGCCGCCGCACCCGCCGTGCTGGCCGCCGTGACCGCCCACGCCGAACACCGCGCCGCCACCGCTCTGCTGGCCATGGCCGAGTCCGCGGCCGACCCGCAAGCCCGCGCCGCGCTGCTCGACCTGCACCAGCTCTTCACCCTGAGGTGCATCAGTGCCCACACCGTCACGCTGCTCAGCGAGCAGCACCTGACAGCCGGCCAGGCCAGCGAACTGCCCGACCTGATCGAGGAGGGCATCGGCCGACTCACCGACCAGGCACTCGTGCTGATCGACGCCTTCGACCTGCCGTCCCAGTTCTTCGACACTCGCCCGATCGCCAACCCCGACTACCAGGAAGCCTTCGACGACCCCGCCGCACACTGGAACCTCGCCACACGCACCTGACAAGGGCGGCAGTCCTGGCCGCCTCGACGTCTACGGGGCTGGACCCACAGACCGGCTGGTGCAGGAGACATCCTCGCGACCGTTCGGCCGGGACCAGATCAACTGAGATTTCCGGCACCACAGCGTCTCAATTGATCTGGTCGCCGCAGTTCGCAGCCCCGTCTTCCAACCGGCTCCTCTGAGACGGGACACCAAGAGACTCGTCGATCGCTATCGCACGAACTGGTGCCGCCGGTGTCGCAACGGAACTGTCGGAGGAGTGTCGGCTTGCCTTCGCCACCTGTGTGCTGACGAACTCCAAGCCGTGCAGCCGCTCCTCCGGTGGACTCAGCCGCTAGTCGATCGGCGGCTGTCCCAGCTCCCGCCGGTCTGCTGATTCTGGCCGGTGCCGGAAGCAGGACGGCTCGTGGATCCCGTGACCTTCATGTTCGACTGGCAGCAGTTCCACTGCGCGATATGCGGGCGACCTGGGCCATGGAGCAATCCCTTCAACCACGGGCTCAGGGGATGACGCCGTATGGAACGGGTTGGGAATGCACGGGAGCTTGTGCTTGGTTACGTCGACGCTCTGAACATGGTTGACGAGGCTGTGAGGGCGGCGATCCCCTCGCTTGAGCAACTCGCAGATGTCGTCGGCCTGGTCCATTCTCGCCGGATCAGCAGGAGTGGGCAGGTCGGCACCTACTCATACAAGGTTCATGGGGCAGCGTGCTTCGTCAGCGACAACGGCACCGAGGTCGATGTCGACTTCGCAGCCGACGGGAGCGAAATCTTCGACCTCTGGCGGCTGCGCTGGTACGGGCTGAGCCTGCCGGAGTCTCTTGACGTCACGGATCAGGACCTGCGGAGCGCGGTGCGGTCCCTGCAATCGCTTCTGATCGAGGTACGACCGGGATGGTTCAGCGTCGCAGGCATATGAGGCTGCAGGCCAGTTCGAGAAGGCCCTGATGAAGATCGGCGCGTCACTCGTAGCGAGTGCGGAGCCGTTTGAACTGGTGCAGCCAGGCAAGGTGCGCTCGACCACCCAGCGGACCTTGCCCAGTCCGGAACCGTGAGCGACGCCACGTCGGGCGATCAGCGGTTTGATGCCGCACTTCCGCAGCTGGCGGCGGTACTTGTCGAAGTCGTAGCCCCGGTCGCGCGGATGCGTTCGGTGAGGTCTTTGAGCAGGTGGGCGGTCTCGGCGCACGTGGTGGTGCGGGGGTTGAGCCGGTGGATCTCGTCGATGAGGATCAGGCGCACGCCAGCCTGGTGGCAGATGGGGCAGACGGCGTCGGTGATCTGGGCCTGTGTCATCCGGCCGGTCACGGGAATGCCGAGGTAGCGGGCGAACTCCGCAGCTAGGGCATTCGCACTCGCTGCGGGCGGGACCAGCAAATAGGCCACGGGCACCGATGCGTGCGCGCTGCCGTCCGGTGGCAGGTGCGAACTCCTGGAGGACTTCCGGTACGCGGGCGTGCGGGACCGACCTGGAAGGGGCTACGAGGGCGCGCGGCACGAGGTCGTCAACGGGACGAATCGGGGCGACGCGCAGCAGGACCTGACCGACTGGCTGGATGCGCGCATGCGCGGCGAGTTGGCGCTTGCCGGGCCGGAGAGGTTCTGGTTCGCGGAGCATGAGGCGAACTTTGCCTGGGTGGGGGGTCCGGCTTCGTTCTACCGGAGTTGGGCCCTGCCTGCCGCGGACTGAGTCACGCTCCGCACGCCGCGCCGCCTTCGCGCCCCTCGGTACCGGCGTATCGACAAACGCATACGTCACCGTGACTGTCTCCTGTTTCCCTGGAGGCACGGACCGCAGAGGGCCGTGCCGAGGGCGTGGCGCTCCGGCCTCGGAAGGTGCTCACGAGAGGGCATGTGCCGTGTTATATGGGAACGTTCGTGCAGGACTGAGGAAGGCCGTGCTGGCCGCCGGTGTCGCCATGCTGATGATGGCCAATGCCGGGCCCGCCACCGCCGTCCCGGCGCAAAGTGGTGGGAACGTGCAGAAGGCGATGGAGGAGCTGGCCAGGATTCCCGGGGTTGTTGGAGTCGTGGGCGGGGCCTATAGCGACGGGAAGTCCCTCGGCCTGGGCAGCGCGGGCTCCCGGCTGCTGGACGGGGAGGGCGGGAGGATACCGGCGAACGCCCGCTTCCGGATCTGGTCACAGACCAAGCAGATGGTGGCCACCGTCGTGCTGAAACTCGTCGAGAAGGGCGAGTTGGGGGTGGATGACAAGCTCGGTGACCTGCTGCCGGAGGTGGTGGAGAAGGACTTGGTGACGCGGGCCGACGAGATCACGGTACGACAGATGATCCGGCACACCTCCGGCATTCCCGACTGGTACGCCGAGAAGCCGAACCCCGACGGGAGCGAGGGAGACCCCTCATTCGACGTGTTCGACTTCACGACCCCCTACCGGCCGCTGGATCTGGTGCGGTGGAGCCGTGATCGGCCCCGGACCGGGGAGCCGGGCGAGAAGTGGACCTACTCCAACACCAACTACACCCTTCTCGGCATGATCATCGAGAGGGTGACCGGCCATGATCTGGCCACCGAGCTGCGCACGCGCCTCTTCGAGCCGCTCGGGATGACCAGGAGCTACCTGATGGTCAAGCCGCCGGACGGCGTCAAGGGGCCGCACGGCCACGGCTACTACCCCGACACCGACGGCAGGCCGCGCGACGTGGACCGGTACAACGCCGACCTGGCGGGGGCAGGGGCTGGCGGGGTGGTCTCCACCGCGCACGACGTGAGCGCCTTCAACCGGGCGTTCTCCCAGGGCAAGTTGCTGCCGCCGGAACTGCAGCGCATCCTGACCGACCGGCCGACCGCCGCACACCTCCGAGGCAACAACAGCAACAGCAACAGCAGTTGCAGCGATGACTTCTCCATCACGGGCGGGTCGGCCCCAGGCTCGGTGGCCATGACCTTCTACTCGGCGGACGGACGTCGCCAGCTCGCGTTGTCATTCACCCTGAGCGTCAAGCCCAACGCCGTGCAGCTCGACTTGGGCAAGGCCGTGGAGAGCATCTTCTGCCCTTCCTCCTGAGCGGCGACTCCGCGCGCCTCCGCGGCGTCACCCCAGAAGGCGGCCTCTTGCAGCTGTGGGCTGGTCACATGGTCCAGCTCTCCGGACACCAGGATCGTGATGCGGTCCTCTCTCACCACGATGACGGTCCGGAACTCGTTGGGTCCGGTCATCGGCCGGCTCCGTCCGGGACGCAGGCCTGTGCCAGCCGACAGCGCGGACCTTCTCGTGCGAAAAGCCGACCGTCGCACCGATGCTCCGGAACCCCCAGCCGTCGCTCTTGGCTGCGGACATTGCCGCGTCCAGGGCCTGGCCGGTCACCGCCTCCAGAGCTCCCACAGCTGGGCGACCAGCCGGAGCCGTTGCGCGAGCACCAATTGCTCCGCCTCCGTGCAGAGGTGAGCCACGTCCCTCGCCAGGGTGCTGATCCGCGGGTCAGCACTCATGGCCTCAGCATGCCCCGTGTCAACGGCCAGTTCGGAATCCCCACGTACGGCCAGTTGTGATGTCACTCCTGGTTACGGCCCGGGCTCGACGTCTGACCCGAGCCGTCACATGCGGAGGAACGCGACCGGTTGTCGGGCCATGTCAGTGCCAGGCACAGGCGGTCAGCTGTCCGCCAGGTGGGCGTCGGCAAGGGCCTCGCCGAAGAGCCGTCCGGCGAGTTCCACGCAGCGCATCCGGGCAGGAGAGAAGTCGTAAGGCATCTTGGTGATCGCTGCGGCGGCACTCATCTCTGTGCCCTCCTCTCCTTGCAGGTCGGCGTCGTAGATCTCGAAGATCTTCTCCTCGGCCGCGTCGAGACCAGCTGCCTCGATGGCCTGATTCAGGGCCATTTGGTGAGCGCATCGCTGTACGGCGAGCTCTTCGACGCGCGGGTCGTCGGGTTCGACGCCCTCGTCAAGGGCGGCCTCGGCCGCCTCGAGACGGTCCTCCTCGGTCCGCAGGTCGGGGTGGGTGGCCAGCACGAACGTGCCGGCCTGGATGGCGGCGCCCAGCGGCCCGAAGATCCGTTCCGTGACCAGCAGGGCGTCCAGATCGCAGGGGCGCAACGCGCCCGGGGCAGGTAACTGAGCCGGTCCGTGACCAGTTCGGAGAGCAGCCCCAGCGGGCTGCCCACCGTCTGCAGGCGCTGGACAGCCGCGCGCCGACGTTTGATGGCGGCCTCCTGCGCCGCCAAGGTTTCCTCCAGCCTGCTCAGGACCGACTCGATATCCGGGGCTTGGTCCAGGGCTTCGTCTCCAGCTTCGTCCCGGGCTTCGCCGAAGGCGGCCCGCATGTCGTCCAGGCTGATACCGGCATCAGCCATTTTGCGGATCCACAGCAGGCGGGTCATGTCGTCATAGCCGTAGCGGCGGCGGCCGTCCCCGCCGCGCTCGGGCTCGGGCAGCAGACCGATCTCGTGGTAGTGGCGGATGGCGCGTGGGGTGATGCCGGCGAACGCAGCGGCATCACCGATCTTGACCTGCCGGGGAGGCGTGAGGGAGGGGTACATCGCAGACAGAGCCTTTCGTGCTGTGGTGCCCCGACCCCACCACATGCCGCTACGGCATGTGCAACAACCCCATCCAGGTGCCACAGGGGCCAGGCCCTGGCCGCCTTTGTACGGCTGGGGTGGCACCCCTACGGGGAGCTACGTCTGTGAGTGGGTGGTGGGGTGGCGG
>NZ_WMBF01000280.1:0-8318 GCF_019400875.1 Streptomyces anatolicus
CCATAGCGGTCGATCACGCCGCCCACCGTGACCGGGCCGATCACCTGGCCCAGGTTACTGCCCATCATCACCAGGCCGACGGCCGAGGCCGTCAGCGCCGGCCGGGGGGCCACCAGCGGCGCGGTGCCCAGCAGCGTGGCCGGGATCAACCCGCCCACCGCCGAAAACAGCACGCACAGGAGAAAGGTCGGCATCGCCGGAAACACCGATCGGAAGATCAGCAGCGCCACCACGCCCATCGCCGCGCTGGCGCAGGCGATCAAGGTAGACCGCCGCCAGCCGCGCGACAGCAGCACGCCCGCCCCCAGGTTGCCGATGATGTTGGCGGCGCTGGCCGCCGCGCTGTACAGCCCGGCGGTGGCCAGCGGCAGGCACCGCTCGTAGAGCACGCCGCGCACGGCGGCGACCAGGGGTTCGGCGGTGGCGAGTACGCCGCCGAGCGCCACGGCCTGCGGGTTGAAGAAGTTGACGACGACGGACAGGACAGTGCCGATGTGCCGGCCGGCGGTGCGGACGAGGGTGGTGGCCTGCGGGTCGCCGTCCGCGACCAGGCGCAGCAGGTCGCTGGTGTCGGCGACCTCGACGCCTTGGAGGGCGAGTTCCCGGATGAGGGCGGCGCCGCTCGCGACGGTCTCCAGGCAGCCGATGTTGCCGCAGCTGCACGGGCGGTCCCCCGCGGCGTCGACGCGGACGTGGCTGATGTCGCCCGCGCTGCCGTTGGCCCCGTCGTGCGGGCGCCCCGCGGAGATGATGCCGCTGCCGATGCCGCGCCCGGCCTTGACGACGACGAGGTGGTCGAGCCCGGGGCGTGCGACGCGGTGCTCGCCGACCGCCATCATCGTCGCGTCGTTCTCGACGGTGACGGGGACGCCGAGCCGCTCGGCGAGGACGTCCCGGAGCGGGTAGCGGTGCCAGCCGGGCATCCGGGACGGGCTCAGGACGCGGCCTGTGGCGGGCTGCACCGGGCCGGGAAAGGCGACGCCCAAAGTGCGTACGGTACGGCCCTCCTGGTACTGGCGGGCGACGAGCCGGTCGACCTGGCCGCAGAGCCAGTCGACGGCGGACTCGGGGCCGGCGGTGATGTCGTGCGGCAGGTCGACGGCGTCCGAGACGGTGCCGCCGATGTCGACCACGCCGAGCCGCGCGTGGTGGCTGCCGAGGTCGGCGGCGACCGCGACGCCGCCGTGCGCGGCGACCCGCAGGAGCCTCGGCCTGCGCCCGCCGCGCGAGGCCCCTTCGCCGGACTCGCTGAGGAGCCCCGCGTCGACCAGTTCCTGCACGCGCAGGGAGACCGTCGAGGGGGCGAGGCCCAACTCGCGTACGAGATCGGCACGGGAGGTGGCCGCCCCCGAGGAGACCAGGTGGACGATGTGCTGTGCCGAGCCCGGTTCGCCGAGTGGTGTTCCGGCCATGCCGCCCCCAGTTGCTTGGTTGTTGCTTCGATCTGTTCATTCGACAGCCAGGCGAACACTAGGACCCATCGAACCAAGTACGCCACCCACAGCGGGTTTTGCGCTTCTCGTCGAATGAACCTATTGACTTGCTTTTCGCGTTCGCCCTAGCGTTCGGGCGCCGCCCCGTCGTTCTCCGGCCCGGGGGCAGGCCCGTCCCCCTTGGAGGCCCATCGCCATGCGTCTACTCAGCTCCGCGGCGGCAGCCCTGCTCGCCCTCACGGCGGTGACCGGCTGCACCCGCGAGGGCGGCCGCATCGACATGGGACCCACCGGCGGCACTCCCGTCGAGGGCGGCACGGTGACGATGGCGCTGCCTCCGGCTTCCACCCCCAACTGGATCTTCCCGATCGGCGCCCCCGGCTACGGCGGCTCGTACAACAGCGGCATCTACTCCCTCCTGTTCACGCCGGTGTACGACGCGGTGCAGGAGAAGGGAAAGGCCGAGTTGACCTCGCACGGGCCGGGAACGCTGGGCCTTGAGCCGACGTACGGCGACGGCAACAAGACGGTGACGGTGCCGCTGCGCGAGGGCGTGAAGTGGTCCGACGGGAAGCCGGTCACCGCCCGCGACCTGGAGTTCTGGTTCCGCCTCGTCAAGGCCAACAAGGCCGAGTGGGCGGGCTATTCGGTCGGCACGATGCCCGACAACGTCAAGCGGTTCGAGACGCTCGACGACCACACCGTGCGGCTGCACCTCTCGCGCGCCTACAACCCCGACTGGTTCACCGCCAACCAGCTCACCCTGCTGCGGGCCCTGCCCCAGCACGCCTGGGACGCGAAGACCGACGGCGGCCCGATCGGCGACTGGGACCGCACGGCCGAAGGCGCCAAGGTGGTCTTCGCCCGGCTGATGAGACACGCGAAGAGCCTCGGCTCGTACGACTCCGACCCGCTGTGGAAGACCGTCAACGGACCCTGGAAGCTCGCCGGTTGGCGGGACAGCGGTCAGGTGACGATCGTGCCGAACGAGAAGTACACCGGGCCGAAGTCGGAGCGCCCGCACCTCGACAAGGTGGTCTTCAAGCCGTTCACGACGGCCGACTCCGAGTACAACGTGCTGCGTTCGGGCGGCGTCGACTACGGCTACATCCCGCCCTCGGTGATGGCGCAGAAGGAGAAGTTCGAGGGCAGGGGCTACCGCGTCGACCCGTGGGAGGGCTGGGCGGCGACGTACATCGTCTACAACTTCAACTCCACGCACGCCGGGCCGATGATGGACCAGCTCTACATCAGGCAGGCCATGCAGCACCTCGTCGACCAGGAGGCGATGAGCGACGTCATCTGGCAGGGCAGCGCGACCCCGACGCTCGGCCCGGTGCCGGCGGCACCGAAGAGCCAGTACCTGTCGGAGGCGATGGAGAAGAACCGTTACCCGTACGACGTGGCGAAGGCCCGGCGCCTCCTGGCCGCGCACGGCTGGCGCACCGAGGACGGCACGGCCCGCTGCGTACGCCCCGGAACGGGCGAGGACCAGTGCGGCAAGGGCATCGAGCGGGGCGCGGCGCTGGAGCTGACCCTGCTCTCCCAGTCCGGCTCGACCGAGACGACGAACATGATGCAGGAGCTGAAGTCGTCGCTCTCCAAGGCCGGCATCGACCTGACCGTGCGCCAGCAGCCGCTGAACTCGGTCCTCGGCAGCTCCATCCCGTGCCGGGCGAAGGACCCCGGCTGCGACTGGGACATGTCCTTCTTCGGGACGGCCGGCAGCTGGTACTACCCGCTCAACCCCAGCGGCGAGCAGCTCTTCTCGACCGGCGCCTCCGCCAACTTCGGCAACTACAGCGACAAGAGGGCCGACCGGATCATCCGGGCCGTCCAGTACTCCCCCGACATGAAGGCCGTGCACGAGTACGGCGAGTACCTCGCGGAGCAGCTGCCGGTGATGTGGATGCCCAACCCGGCGTACCAGGTCTCGGTGATCCGCAACGACCTGCGCGGCGTCTCACAGAACCCGACCATCAGCTTCGCGCCCCAGCACTGGTACTACGTCAAGAAGCACGGCGAGCGGAAGGGTGCCGAGAAGTGAGCGGCAGCAGCAGCCCCAGCGGCTTCACGGCCCCCGCCGGACCCAGCAGCCCATCCGGGCGCAGGAACCCCGCCGGATTCAGGAGTCCCGCCGGTTTCCGTGGCCTTACCGGCTTCCCCGGCTTTCTGGTCAAGCGCCTCCTCCAGGCGGTCGTCGTCCTCTTCCTGGTGTCGGTCATCGTCTTCGTCCTTCTGCACCTGCTGCCCGGCGGCCCCGCGCGCGCCATCCTCGGCCCGAAGGGCACCCCGCAGCAGATCGAGCACTTCAACCACCAGCAGGGGTACGACCGTTCCCTGCCGACGCAGTACGCCATGTACCTGAAGCGGCTGCTCACGGGTGACCTCGGCGAGTCCTTCAAGCTCAACTCGCCCGTCCTCGACCTCCTGAAGCAGCGCCTGCCGAAGACCCTGCTCCTGACTCTCCTTTCC
The DNA here is from genome assembly GCF_019400875.1 of Streptomyces anatolicus. Taxonomy (NCBI): domain Bacteria; kingdom Bacillati; phylum Actinomycetota; class Actinomycetes; order Kitasatosporales; family Streptomycetaceae; genus Streptomyces; species Streptomyces anatolicus. Next base: position 3,909 of record NZ_WMBF01000280.1, read on the forward strand.
ACCGCCCTCGCGGTGGTCATCGCGGTCCCGCTCGGCCTGCTCCAGGCGGTGCGGCGCGGCAAGGCGTCGGACTACGCGCTGACGGGGCTCGCCTTCCTGGCGTACGCGACGCCGGTGTTCTTCCTCGGCCTCATCATGATCATGCTGTTCGCGCAGGTCATGCCCCTCTTCCCGGCGGAGGCGCCGCAGGGCGAGACGGTCGGTGAACTCCTCGGCGACTTCACGGGGTTGGTGCTGCCCGTGGTCACGATGGCCTTCGGGATCATCGCGATGTTCAGCCGCTATATGCGCTCGGCGGTGCTCGACAACCTCACCGAGGACTACGTCCGCACCGCGATGGCCAAGGGCCAGTCGAGCCGCCGGATCATGGTCAGGCATGTGCTGCGCAACGCGCTGATCCCCCTCGCGACGCTCCTCGGCCTCTATCTCCCGACCCTCTTCAGCGGCGCCCTCGTCGTCGAGTCGATGTTCAACTACCCGGGCATGGGGCTGCTGTTCTGGAACGCGGCGCAGGGCTCCGACTTCCCCGTCCTGCTCGGCGTGACGCTCGTCGTCGGCGTCGCCACCGTCGTCGGCTCACTGCTCACCGACGTCCTGTACGCCGTCCTCGACCCCCGGATACGGAGCGTGGCATGAGTACCACGGCAGCCCCTGTCACCGCCCCCGGCCAGGAGGAAGCGGCACTGGCCACGCCCTCGCTCGCCCGCCGCACCCTGCGGGTCTTCACCGGCAACAAGCTCGCCCTCACCGGCGTGGTGGTGCTCGCCCTGCTGCTCGCGTTCAGCTATCTCGGCCCGCTCCTCCACCCCACCGAGCAGATCCACACCGACCTCTCCCAGGCGAACCTGCCGCCCGGCAGCCCGGGCCATCTCCTCGGCACCACCGACCTCGGCTACGACATGATCGGCCGGCTGATGGTCGCCGGGCGCACCTCGCTCGAGATCGGCCTCGCGGCGGGGCTGCTGGCGACGCTCTTCGGCACGGTCTACGGCGCGATCGCCGGGTATTTCGGCGGCTGGGCCGACGCCACGATGATGCGGATCACCGACGCGGCGCTGGCCATCCCTGCGATGTTCCTGCTCGTCGTCGTCGCCGCGATCGTCACGCCGAGCAAAAGCGTCCTCATCATGATCATCGCGGCGGTCGCGTGGCTCTCCCCCGCCCGCCTGGTGCGCGGCGAGGCCCTGGCGCTGCGCGACCGCGAGTACGTCCAGGCCATGCGGATGATGGGCGGCGGCGGGGCGCGGGCCGTCTTCAAGCACATCGTGCCGAACGCCATCGGCACGGTCATCGTCAACTGCACGTTCCAGATCGCCGACGCGATCCTCTACGTCAGCTACCTCGCCTTCCTCGGTCTGAGCATCCCGCCGCCCTCGGCCGACTGGGGCTCGATGCTCTCCGCCGGCATCACCTACACCCAGAACGGCTACTGGTGGCTGATCTTCCCGCCGGGCATCGCGATCGTGCTGGTCGTCGCCGCGTTCAACTTCATCGGCGACGGGCTGCGGGACGCGTTCGAAGTGCGGCTGCGGAAGTGACAGGGCGAAGGAACAGGGAGAGCAGACAGATGACCGAGCCACTCCTCACCCTCGACGGCCTGCGCGTCGACATCGTCTCGCGCGAACGCACCGTCCACGCCCTCGACGGCGTCTGCCTCACCCTCGCCCCCGGCGAGGCCCTTGGCATCGTCGGCGAGTCCGGCTGCGGCAAGACCATGACGGCGCTCAGCGTCCTCGGCCTGCTGCCGCCGGGCGGCGAGATCACCGGCGGACGCGTCCTGTTCGACGGCCGTGACCTCGCCGCCGCTCCCGCGCCCGTCCTCCAGGGCGTACGAGGGGACGCCATCGGCATGGTCTTCCAGGACCCGCTCACCTCCCTCAACCCCACGATGACCATCGGCGCGCAGGTGGCCGAGCCGCTGCTCCTGCACCGCCCGGGCATCGGCAGGAAGGAGGCGTGGACGCGGGCCGAGGAGATGCTGCGCCTGGTCGGCATGGCCCAGCCCGCCGAGCGCATGAAGGGCTACCCGCACCAGCTGTCGGGCGGCATGCGCCAGCGCGTGGCGATCGCCATGGCCCTGGTCTGCGAGCCGAAGCTGCTCATCGCGGACGAGCCGACGACCGCGCTCGACGTGACGACGCAGCACCAGATCCTGGAACTCGTCGACGACCTGCGCGGCCGCCTCGGCATGGCGTTGATCCTGGTCACCCACGACCTGGGCGTCATCGCCAACCGCGTGGACCGGGTCGCGGTGATGTACGCGGGCAAGGTCGCCGAGGAGTCGGACGTACGCGACTTGTTCGCGCGCCCGCGCCACCGCTACACCGAGGCACTGTTCGCCGCGCTGCCCGAGCGGGCGGCCGGCCGCGGCACCGAGCTGCACGCCATCCCGGGCCGGCCGCCGAACCTCGCGGCGCGCCCCACCGGCTGCCGTTTCGCGCCGCGCTGCACCTTCGCCACCGAGGAGTGCCGCGCCGAGGAGCCGCCGCTCGCCGATGACGAGGTGCGGGGCGCGGCGCACCGGTTCGCGTGCTTCCACCCCGTACCGGACGAGGCCGTCTCGCAGGACGAGGTCGTGGTCCCGCCGCCCGTCGCGCCCGCCGCCGCTCCGGGGGGCGTCTTCCTCGAACTCGACTCCCTGGTCAAGGAGTTCCCGCTCAAGGGCGGCCCGTTCTCGCGTGGCCGGGGCACGGTCAGCGCGGTCGGCGGGGTCTCGCTCACGATCCGCGAGGGCGAGACGTACGGCATGGTCGGCGAGTCCGGCTGCGGCAAGACCACGCTCGGGCGGATCGTCGCGGGCCTGGAGGCGCCGACCGCCGGTGCGGTGCGCTTCGGGGGCGTCGATCCGTCGCGGATGTCGCGGGCCGAGCGGCGCGCGCACCGGCGCCGCGTCCAGCTGATGTTCCAGGACTCCACGGCCGCGATGGATCCGCGCATGCGGGTCGGCGAGATTTTGCGCGAGCCGCTGGTCATCCAGGGCGTGGGCAGCCGCGCCGAGCAGGAGGCGCGGGTCGCCGGACTCCTCGACGCCGTCGGCCTGCCGCGCGGCGCGGTGCACCGCTACCCGCACGAGTTCTCCGGCGGCCAGCGCCAACGCCTCGGTCTGGCGCGGGCGTTGACCCTCTCGCCCGACCTGGTGGTCGCCGACGAGCCGGTCTCCGCGCTCGACGTGTCCGTGCAGGCACAGATCCTGAACCTGATGCGGCAGCTCCAGCGCGAGCGCGGCCTGACCTATCTGTTCATCTCGCACGACCTGGCCGTCGTACGCCATCTGGCGGACACGGTCGGCGTGATGTACCTCGGCAAACTGGTGGAGTCGGGCCCTGCCGCACAGGTGTACGCGCATCCTCTGCACCCCTACACACGCGGCCTGCTCGACACGGTCAACCTGCCCGACCCGCAGGCCGCGACCGCCGTGGAACCGGCACCCCTGGAGGGCGAGACCCCGTCCGCGGCGAAGCCCCCTTCGGGTTGCCGCTTCCGCACCCGCTGCCCTCTCGCCCAGGAGGTGTGCGCGACGGACGAGCCTCCCGTGACCACGCCGAACGGCCCGGCCCACCAGGTGGCATGCCACTTCCCGCTGACCGCGCCTCGGCTAGCGTCGGCGGTGTGAGACTCCCCGATGTCCTTTCGCGGCGCCCGGTCGTCCTGGACGGCGGCCTCGCCCACCAGCTGGAGAGCGCAGGGCACGACCTGAGCGACGCCCTGTGGTCGTCGCGGCTGCTCGCCGACGACCCCGCGGCGATCGAGGCGGCCCACCGCGCCTACTACGAGGCGGGCGCCGAGGTCGCCATCACCGCGAGCTACCAGGCGACGTACGAAGGTTTCGCGCGGCGCGGCATCGACACGCGCCGCACCGCCGAACTCCTGCGCCTGAGCGTGGAGCTGGCGCGGCGCGCCGGGGCCGGGCTCGGCCGCGAGGTGTGGGTGGCCGCGTCGGCGGGCCCTTATGGCGCGATGCTCGCCGACGGCTCCGAGTACCGGGGGCGGTACGGCCTCACGGTCGACGAGCTGGAGCGCTTCCACCGGCCCCGCCTGGAGACCCTCGCCGCGGCCCAGCCGGACGTCCTCGCCCTGGAGACGGTCCCCGACGCCGACGAGGCGCGGGCGCTGCTGCGCGCGGTGCGCGGGCTCGGGGTGCCCGCCTGGCTGTCGTACAGCGTCGCGGGCGGCCGCACGCGCGCGGGCCAGCCCCTCGACGAGGCCTTCGCGCTCGCCGCCGACGTGGACGAGGTGGTCGCGGTCGGCGTGAACTGCTGCGATCCGCGCGAGGCCGGCGCGGCCGTCTCGCTGGCCGCGCGGGTCACCGGCAAGCCCGCGGTCGTCTATCCGAACAGCGGGGAGGAGTGGGACGCCGGTGCCCGCTCCTGGCGCGGCCCCTCGCGGTTCGCGGCCGGTCGGGTGGAGGAG
>NZ_WMBF01000281.1:0-8301 GCF_019400875.1 Streptomyces anatolicus
CATCCACCGGGACCTGCCTCCGGCGGTGGCATTCCATGTCCTGGACGGGGCAGGGCGGTTGACGACGCATTACCGGGTGGTGCCGCTGGGCTGAGCGGGCCGCGCACGACCGGGGGCGCACACGGCGCGCGAAAGCCCGGTGGGCACCCGCTACCTGGCCCTGCTCCTGTGCACCCGCCGCCCCAGCGAGAAGTGGCTCCCTTGGCGTCTCGGCCGCCGCTATGGGCGACGACGGCCGCGACCGGGCGAACGGCGAGGGCCGCCACCCACGCCATGGGGTAGCGGCCCTCGCAACTCGCGCTCGACTTCCGGAGCTTCGGACCAGCTGGCCCGAACCCCGCGATTTAGATGTCGAAGTACAGCTCGAACTCGTGCGGGTGCGGCCGCAGCTGGATCGGGGCGATCTCGTTCGTCCGCTTGTAGTCGATCCACGTCTCGATCAGGTCCGACGTGAAGACGCCGCCCGCCTGGAGGTACTCGTTGTCCGCCTCCAGGGCGTCGAGGACCGCGGGGAGGGAGGTCGGGACCTGGGGGACGCCCGCGTGCTCCTCGGGGGCCAGCTCGTAGAGGTCCTTGTCGATCGGCTCGGCCGGCTCGATCTTGTTCTTGACGCCGTCGAGGCCCGCCAGGAGCAGGGCGGAGAAGGCCAGGTACGGGTTGGAGGACGGGTCCGGCGCGCGGAACTCGACCCGCTTCGCCTTCGGGTTCGAGCCGGTGATCGGGATACGCATCGCGGCGGAGCGGTTGCGCTGCGAGTAGACCAGGTTGACCGGGGCCTCGAAGCCGGGGACCAGGCGGTGGTAGGAGTTCACCGTCGGGTTGGTGAACGCCAGCAGCGACGGCGCGTGCTTGAGGATGCCGCCGATGTAGTAGCGCGCGGTGTCCGAGAGGCCCGCGTAACCCTGCTCGTCGTAGAAGAGCGGGGTGCCGCCCGACCACAGCGACTGGTGGACGTGCATGCCCGAGCCGTTGTCGCCGAAGATCGGCTTCGGCATGAAGGTCGCGGTCTTGCCGTTGCGCCAGGCGACGTTCTTGACGATGTACTTGAAGAGCATCAGGTCGTCGGCCGCGGCCAGCAGCGTGTTGAACTTGTAGTTGATCTCGGCCTGGCCCGCCGTGCCCACCTCGTGGTGCTGGCGCTCGACCTGGAGGCCGTTCTTGTCCAGCTCCAGGGAGATCTCCGCGCGCAGGTCGGCGAAGTGGTCGACCGGCGGGGCCGGGAAGTAACCGCCCTTGTAGCGGACCTTGTAGCCGCGGTTGTTCTCGACCGCACCGGTGTTCCAGGCGCCCGCCTCGGAGTCGATGTGGTAGAAGCTCTCGTTCGCCGACGTCTGGAAGCGGACGTTGTCGAAGACGTAGAACTCCGCCTCGGGGCCGAAGTAGGCCGTGTCCGCGATGCCGGTCGAGGCCAGGTACGCCTCGGCCTTCTTCGCGACGTTGCGCGGGTCACGGCTGTACTGCTCGCCCGTGATCGGGTCGTGGATGAAGAAGTTGATGTTGATGGTCTTGTCGCGGCGGAAGGGGTCCACGCGGGCCGTCGACAGGTCGGCGCGCAGCGCCATGTCGGACTCGTGGATGGCCTGGAAGCCGCGGATCGACGAACCGTCGAAGGCCAGCTCCTCGTCCGGGTCGAACGCCGCAGCCGGGATCGTGAAGTGCTGCATCACACCCGGCAGGTCACAGAAGCGGACATCGACGAACTTGACGTCCTCGTCCGCGATGTACTTCTTTGCGTCGTCGGCGTTCTGGAACAACATCCAACTCCTCCTACTCCCGCCCGGGGCGGGACGGGGTTGCAGCTCGTGGTGCGGCCAGTGCGGTGGCACACGCTGGGACCCGACCATAGGGACGGGGGATTTCTCAAGCATGACCCATTTGTTTCGCCCAAGTTAACCGGCCCGGCGGCGGGGGACGGGGCGCCGTCCCCGTACGGGACCCGGCGCAGTACCGTGGACGGGTGGACAACAGGCAAGCAATCGGATCGTGGCTGTCCGGCCCGCGCGCGGCCGCGGAGGACGCCGGGGTCGACTTCGGATACCGGGGCGAGCAGCTCGGTCTGCCCGAGGAGGGGCCGGGATCGATCGCCCGCCCGGGCCGCCGCATCGGCGCCATCGCCGTCGACTGGGGCCTGTGCATGCTGATCGCATACGGCCTGTTCGCCCGCGGTGACCAGCAGGCCATGGGCAACTGGGCCCTCGGCATCTTCTTCGCCATGAGCGTGCTCACCGTCGGCACGGTCGGCTGCACGCCGGGCAAGGCCCTCTTCCGGCTGCGCGTCGTCGCCGAGAGCGGCGGCCGGCTCGGCATCGGCCGGGTCCTCACCCGCACCGTCCTGCTGTGCGTCGCCATCCCGGCCCTGATCTGGGACCGCGACGGCCGCGGCCTCCACGAACGCCTCGCCCGCGCCGTGCAGATCCGGATCTAGCCGAGGGCGCGTACGGCCCATACGCATACCTACGACGGTGAAGGCCCCGGAACCGAGTCGGTTCCGGGGCCTTCACCGTCGTAGGGAGAAGCAGAGCGGACTACTTCATCTTCGGGCCGCCGCGCGGCATCCGCATACCCTTGGGCATAGGGCCCTTTGGCAGGGGCATATTGGACATAAGGTCACCCATCGCCCGCAACCGGTCGTTGGTCGCCGTGACCTGCGGGCCGGTGAGGACGCGCGGCAGCTTCAGAAGCGTGGTGCGCAGCTTCTTCAGGGAGACCGTGCCCTCGGTGGTGCCGACGATGATGTCGTGCACCGGCACGTCCGAGACGATGCGCGCCATCTTCTTCTTCTCGGCGGCCAGCAGGCCCTTCACGCGGTTCGGGTTGCCCTCGGCCACCAGGACGATGCCGACCTTGCCGACGGTGCGGTGCACCACGTCCTGGCTGCGGTTCATCGCGATCGCGGGGGTCGTCGTCCAGCCGCGGCCGATCTTGTCGAGCACCGCGGCCGCCGCACCGGGCTGGCCCTCCATCTGCCCGAAGGCGGCACGCTCGGCCCTGCGTCCGAAGACGATCGCCATCGCGAGGAAGGCGAGCAGGAAGCCGAGAATGCCCAGATAGACCGGGTGACCGATCAAGAAGCCGATCGCGAGGAACACACCAAAGGTGACGATTCCCACAGCCGCGATGATGAGACCGATTTTGGAGTCGGCCCGTCGGGTCATCTTGTAGGTCAGAGCGATCTGCTTGAGTCGCCCTGGCTCCGCGGCCGTATCCGCCGCGGTGGATTCCTTCCTCGCCATGTCGTGAAGTCTACGTGGCCCGGGCGGCGGCTACGACGTACGGGTCGCCATGCCCTCTTCGAAGACCCGCAGCGCCTCGACCCGGTCCTTGGCGCGGCGCCGGTCCTCGAGCACGGAAGTCCAGGCGTTACGGCGTGCGGTGCGCTGGCCGCCGCTCATCAACAGCGACTCCACCGCGCGCAGGGCGTCGGTGACGGACGGGATGGCGGTGGCGCGTACGGGCGCGGCCTGCATGATGGGGCCCTCCTGGGGAGCGGCTCGGGGGACGAGCGGCTGTGGATGAGGCTGGCGGTGACACTTGCGGGTAGACCCGGGAACGGAGCTGGAACCAATCCGGAACCAAGCTGGGGGTAAGGCTCTACGTGCGGTGACTCCAGGGTCACTGATTGGTGTTACCAGGGCGTGACCGACCGGTCAAACGCCGATGAAACCTTTACGCCCCGCCCCAAAACACTGACGCGGTCCGTACGCCCCCGTCACCTGCGGGGATCGTGCGGACCGCGTCGTTGCGGGTTCTACTAGCCAGTAGCTTCTTGTGCGCGGATTCACACAGGCCGCGCTGCGGCATATGCCGCAGTCACACCGCCTGCGAGGCCACGTACGCCCCGCGCTTCTCGATCGCCATCTGGTACAGCCGCCCGGCGCGGTAGGAGGAGCGCACCAGCGGGCCCGACATGACGCCGGAGAAGCCGATCTCCTCGGCCTCCTCCTTCAGCTCCACGAACTCCGCGGGCTTGGCCCAGCGCTCGACGGGGTGGTGGCGCGGCGTCGGGCGCAGGTACTGCGTGATCGTGATCAGCTCGCAGCCCGCCTCGTGCAGCGCGTGCAGCGCCTCGCTGATCTCCTCGCGCTCCTCGCCCATGCCCAGGATGAGGTTCGACTTGGTGACCAGGCCGGCCTCCCGCGCGCGGGTGATGACCTCCAGCGAGCGCTCGAAGCGGAAGCCGGGGCGGATGCGCTTGAAGATGCGCGGCACGGTCTCCACGTTGTGCCCGAGGACCTCGGGGCGCGAGGAGAAGACCTCGGCCAGCTGGTCGGGGTCCGCGTTGAAGTCGGGGATCAGCAGCTCGACCTTGGTCTGGCCCTCGGCGCGCTCCGCGGTCATCGCGTGGATCTGGCGCACGGTCTCCGCGTAGAGCCAGGCGCCGCCGTCGTCCAGGTCGTCGCGGGCGACGCCGGTGATCGTGGCGTAGTTCAGGTCCATCGTGACGACGGACTCGCCGACGCGGCGCGGCTCGTCGCGGTCGAGGGCCTGCGGCTTGCCGGTGTCGATCTGGCAGAAGTCACAGCGCCGCGTGCACTGGTCGCCGCCGATGAGGAACGTCGCCTCGCGGTCTTCCCAGCACTCGTAGATGTTCGGACAGCCCGCCTCCTGGCAGACCGTGTGCAGACCCTCGCTCTTCACGAGCTTCTGCAGGGCGTTGTACTCGGGGCCCATTTTCGCCCGAGTCTTGATCCACTCGGGCTTGCGCTCGATGGGGGTCTGGGCGTTCCGGACCTCCAGGCGCAGCATCTTGCGTCCGTCGGGTGCGACTGCGGACACATCGGCTCCCTGCTAGCTGGCGTATCTTCGATTCATCGGCGCACACCAGGGTACGCCCGTTATTTCGCGGGACTTACTTCCGGCCAACCTCTGGCCAGAGCAGAGCATTCCCTCAGGGCATTCCCTCAGGCTCCCGCGGGCTCGGCCTGCTTCTCCGTCTGCCGCTCCACGACCCTCGGCCTCAGCTCCGCGTTCTCCAGCACCTCCCGCAGATGCCGCTCCGCGACGGGCAGCACATCGGCGATGGTGACCTCGCGGTCCAGCTCGTACGAGAGCGACGTCACGCCCGCGTCCCGGATGCCGCACGGGATGATCCGGTCGAACCAGGTGTTGTCCGGGTTCACGTTGAGCGCGAAGCCGTGCATCGTCACGCCCTTGGCGACCCGGATGCCGATCGCGGCGATCTTGCGGTCCTCGCGGCGCTGGCCCGCGTTGGACGGGGCGTACTCCGGACCGTTGAACCGGGCGTCGAACTCGTCGTCCTGAAGGCGCGGGTCGAAGTCGAGGGACAGGCCCCCGAGCGCCGGACGCTCCTCCACCGGGTCGCCGAGGACCCATACGCCGCTGCGGCCCTCGACGCGGGTGGTCTCCAGACCGAACTCCGCACACGTACGGATAAGAGCCTCCTCCAGGCGCCGCACATGTGCTACGACGTCCACCGGCCGCGGCAGCTTCTGGATCGGATAGCCCACCAGCTGGCCCGGGCCGTGCCAGGTGATCTTGCCGCCGCGGTCCACGTCCACGACGGGCGTGCCGTCCAGCGGGCGCTCGCTCTCCGCCGTCCTGCGGCCCGCGGTGTACACCGGCGGATGCTCGACGAGCAGGCAGGTGTCCGGGATCTCGTCGGCGAAGCGGGCGGCGTGCACACGGCGCTGCTCGTCCCACGCCTCCTGGTACTCCACGGCGTCGGGACCGAAGCCCATGCGGACGAACCGGAACTCACTCACGGCAGGTGCCTCCCTGAACATTCACCGTGCACATATCGCGCCCTTGCCACTGTACGGGCCCCCTCGCCCGGCAACCCCGGCCCGGGTTCCTCACACGATCGGATGAACAGCGGATGAAGGTGCATCCGGGGGCTGTGATGGCCGTTACATTCGCGCCGTTCACGAGGCCATAAGGGCTGCTCAAAGGCAGGCCCGGAAGGCAGGAGACCGCACAGCCGATGACGGAACGACCCCCGCAGCGCACTCCCAACCGCCAGCTAGCCGCGCTCATCTCGGAAGCCGGGTTCTCCAATGCGGGCCTCGCGCGCCGCGTCGACCAGCTCGGGCTCGAGCACGGTCTCGATTTGCGCTACGACAAGACATCCGTGACCCGGTGGCTGCGTGGCCAGCAGCCCAGAGGCACCACACCCGCGCTGATCGCCGAGGTCTTCACCAGAAGGCTCGGCCGGCGCCTGTCCGCCCAGGACCTCGGCCTCGACGCGTGCGCGCCGGTGTACGCCGGGCTCGAGTTCGCGGCCACACCCGAGGAAGCCGTCGACATCGTCGGCGGCCTGTGGCGCAAGGACTCCGGCAGCCACGCGGAGCTACGGAAGATCGCGTTCACCCCGGCCGGGCTCGTCGTGCCCAGCAGGGACTGGCTGATCGGCCGGCCCGACGAGCGCGTCGGGCGCGGCGAGGTCGACCTCGGGCACATGCGCGTGCCCGCCCAGGGCCGCCCCGCCGTGCCCCGCCAGCGCAGGGAGTCCGACCGGGGCCCCGGGCAGCGCGTCACCAACGGCGACATCGCCGCCCTGCGCTCGGTCGGCGAGCTGTTCCGCGCGCTCGACAACGCCTACGGGGGCGGCCACGCCCGCCAGGCCCTCGTCCGCTATCTGGAGCACGAGGCGGAGCCGATGCTGCGCGGCACCTACGGCGAGCAGGCCGGGCGGCGGCTCTTCGCGGCCGCCGCCGATCTGACCCGGCTCGCGGGCTGGACCTCGTACGACATCGCCGCCCACGGGCTCGCCCAGCGGTACTACGTGCAGGCGCTGCGCCTCGCGCAGGCGGCGGGCGACCGGGCCTACGGCTCCTACGTCCTGGTCACCATGAGCCGCCAGGCCGTCTATCTCGGGCACGGACGCGAGGCCGTCCAGCTCGCGCGGGTCGCCCAGCAGGGCGTCGGCTCATCGGCGCCGCCCGTCGTGCAGTCCCTGCTGTACGCCGCCGAGGCGCGCGGGCACGGGGTGCTCGGTGAGGCGCGGGCCTGTACGACCACGCTCCAGCGGGCCGAACGGGCGCTCGAATCGGCGCGGCCGGGGGACGAGGTGCCGTACTGGGCGCGGTTCTTCGACGAGGCGCAGCTGGCCGACGAGTTCGGGCACAGCTACCGCGACCTCCAGCAGTACCGCGTCGCCGCCCAGCACGCCGAGCGCTCCCTCCAGCTGCGCGCCCCCGGCTTCGCGCGCAGCCGCCTGTTCTGCCGGGTGGTCCTCGCCACGGCGCGGCTCGGCCTCGGCGAGCTGGAACAGGCCTGCCAGCTGGGCGCGGAGGCGGCCCAGGCGGCGGGCGAGATGCGCTCGGCCCGGGCCCATGAGTACGTACGTGAATTCGAGCGCCGCCTCGAGCCGTACCGGGACGCGGCGCCGGTGCGGGGGTATCGCGACAAGGTCGCGGCGCTGGGGTGACCCGTCCTCGCGGGTGCGGACGTTCGATACGGCCGCACCCGCGAACCCCGCCGGGTCAGGCCGCCGTCGGCAGAGACTCCTCGGCGCGGCCGGGGGCGACGACGCCGAGGTCCGTGAGGACGGCGTGCGCCGCCCGCCGGCCCGAGTGCAGCGCGCCCTGCACGGTGCTTGTGTCCCGGTGGTCCCCGCAGACGTAGAGGCCGGAGAGCAGGCGGACAGGGCGGCGCGGGTCGTGCGGCGGCGGCATGGCGGGCACGGCCTCGCGGGTGTGGTGGACGGCGAGGAGTTCCCAGCGGTCGGTCGGTGTGCCGTACAGCGTGGCGAGGTGCGCGCGGACGGTCCGCTCGTCCGCCGGCGGGCCCAGCACGGTCGAGGAGACGAGGACGCGGTCGGCGGGCGCGCGGGACGGGTCGACCCGGCTCATGACGGTCGTATGGGCGACCGGGCCCGCGCGGTCGGCGTCCAGGAGCAGCGCGGGGCCCTCCAGCGGTGGTTCGGGGGCCGTGTGGTGGATCACCGTCAGCTCGTGGAAGGGCGGCACGCGCAGCCCGGGGAGGAGTTCGGCGGCGGCGCGGGCGTCGGTGGCGAGCAGCACGGCGCGGCAGGCGATCTCGCCGTGCTCGGCGGTGGTGACGGAGGTCGTGGAGACCGCCGTGACACGGACGCCTGTGCGGACCGTGCCCGGCGGCAGCGCGGCGGCGAGCAGTTCGGGCAGGACCTCGGCGCCGCCCTCCGGTACGCAGAGCCGACCGCGCGCGAAGGCGTGCAGGGCGAGGTCGGCGCACCGGCTCGAGGTGGTCAGGCCGGGGTCGCAGAGCAGCGCGGAGAGCAGGGGGCGCAGAAAGCCGTCGATGGTGCGGGCGGGCAGTCCGCGCGCGGAGAGGGCGCGTGCGGCGGGGAGTTCGGGGCGGGCA
>NZ_WMBF01000282.1:0-8293 GCF_019400875.1 Streptomyces anatolicus
CCGCCCGCCCCGCCCTCGACTGGCGCGTCCGCTTCGGCGTCCTGTCGCTGGTCTGGGGCTTCAGCTTCCTGTTGATCAAGGTGGGTACGGAGGCGTACGCGCCCTTCCAAGTCACCCTGGGGCGGCTCGTGTTCGGCACGGCGGTGGTCGCCGCCGTGCTCGCGGTGAAGCGGGTACGGCTGCCGCGCGGGACACGCACCTGGCTGCACCTGGCGGTGGCGGCGCTCCTGCTCAACGCCCTGCCGTTCTCCCTGTTCGCGTACGCGGAGCTGACGATCCCCTCCACGCTCGCCGGGATCTGCAACGCGACCTCGCCCCTGTGGGGCATGGCGCTCTCGCTGGTCGCGCTCTCCGAGGACCGCCCGACCCGGCGCCGCGTCGCGGGCCTCGGCATCGGCTTCCTCGGGGTGCTGACGGTCCTCGGCGCCTGGCAGGGCTTCAGCGGCCTCGACCTCGGGGGCACGGCGATGGCGCTGCTCGCCTCGCTCAGCTACCCGATCGGCTGGATCTACGTCCGTCGCACCCTGGCCGGATCGGGCCACTCGAACCTCTCCCTGACCGGGGCACAGCTACTGCTCGCGACCGTCGAACTGGCCGTGGTGACCCCGCTGTTCACCTCGTTCCCGACCAGTTTCCCGGTCGTTCCGCTGCTGGCGATCGTGGCGCTCGGCGCCCTCGGCACGGGGCTCGCCTTCCTGCTCCAGTACTCGCTGGTCTCCGAGGTGGGCCCGACCACCGCCCAGATGGTCACGTACTTCATTCCGGTCATCGCGACGGCGGCGGGTGTCGCCCTGCTCGGTGAGTCCCTGAGCTGGTCGACGCCAATCGGCGCGGCGATCGTCCTGGCGGGCGCGGCGCTCACGCAGTCCCGGCCGCGCGGGGCGGTCAAACCGTCCCGGCCGGGCGGGGCAGTCACCCAGTCCCGGCCGCGGGGCGCACTCACCGAGTCCCGCCCGCCCGCAGGACTCGACCAGTCGGAGCCGGGCGCGGCGGCGGCCCGGCCCGCGGCATCCGAACGCCGGTAGCCACCGGCCACCGCCCCACGGAGCCCGCCCCCCTCACTCGTAACGCCGCGCCGGGGCGGGCCCGACAGCCGAGGCGACCGCGTCCGCCACCGGCACGATGTCCTCGTCGGCGAGTACCGACACGGTGATGCGCACCCCGGGCCGGGCGCCGAGCCGGAACCGGGCCCCCGGAGCCACCGCCCACCCGGCGTGCAGCAGCCGCGCCACCGCCCCGGTCTCGTCCGGCACGGGCACCCACACGTTCATGCCGCTGCGCCCGTGCGCCGGCACCCCCCGCTCGGCGAGCGCCGCGATGAGCGCGTCCCGCCGCCGCCCGTACGACGCCGCCACCGCCCCGGAGTCCACCGCGCCGTCGGCCCAGAGCCGCACCACGGCACGCTGGAGCAGCAGGCTCACCCAGCCGGGGCCGAGCCGCTGGCGCCCTTGCACGCGGTCGAGGGTGACGGGGTCGCCCGTGAGGACCGCGAGCCGCAGGTCGGGCCCGTACGCCTTGGCGGTCGACCGCGCCAGGGCCCAGCTGCGCGTCACCCCGGCGAGGGGGTGCAGCGGCACGTCGACGATGCCGTGGCCGTGGTCGTCCTCGATGAGCAGCGCCTCCTTGTGCGCGGCGAGCACTTTGCGCAGGGCACGCGCGCGTGGCGCGGTGACAGCGGCGCCCGTGGGGTTCTGCGCGCGGTCCGTCACGATGACCGCGCGGGCGCCGCCGGACAGGACCCGCTCCACATCGGCGGGGAGCGGCCCCTCGTCGTCCACGCCCACGGGGACCGGGCGCAGCCCGAGGGCCGAGACGAGGTCGAGCAGACTGCCCCACCCGGGGTCCTCGACGGCCACCGCGTCGCCGGGCTTGAGGTGGGCGGCGAGCACCCTCTCGATGGCGTCGAGCGACCCGGAGGTGACGGCGATGGGCCCGGCGGGGACACCCTCCGCGTCGAACGCCACGCGCGCGTGGTGCTCCAGTTCCGGGTCCACGGCGCCTTCTCCGTAGAGGACCGGCTTCTCGTCGCTCCGCGCGGCGGCCGCCGCGAACGCGTCGGCGAGCGGCGGCAGCAGCGTCGGGTCCGGGTTGCCCTTGGAGACGTCGCGCACGCCGGGCGGCGCATCCACGCGGATCAGCTCGCGGGCGGTCGTGGCGGGCTTCGGCCGTACGCGGCTTCCGCGCCGCCCCGCCGTCTCGATGACCCCGCGCTCGCGCAGGGTGCGGTAGGCGGCCGCCACGGTGTTGGGGTTCACGCCGAGACGGGTCGCCAACTCCCGCATGGGGGGCAGCAGTTGCCCGGGCTCCAGGCCGCCGTCCCCCACGGCACGCTCCACGCTGGCGGCGATTTCGGCTGCGCGTCGCCCTTCGATCGGATACTCTCCTAGCACAAAACAGAGTATGCACTAGTACAAACTCAACGGCAAACGCAGTACGTACACGGGCATACGCAGCACGTACAGGCAGCACGTACAGGGAGAGGCCATGCAGACGACGCCGACCACCACCGACACCGCTTCGCCGGACAGCGCCGCCTACGCACCGACCGACCGCACCGTCCCCACGCGCGCGCGGGACCGCGCCTCGTACGACCGCGAGACGGTGCACGCGATACTCGACGAGGCCTACGTCTGCCATCTCGGTTTCGTCCGGGACGGCTCCCCTGTGGTGCTGCCGACGCTCTACGGCCGCGTGGGCGAACGCCTGTACGTGCACGGTTCGACAGGGTCCCGGCCCCTGCGCATGGCGGGCCACGCGCAGGAAGGGCAGCAGGACCCGGGCCTCCAGGTGTGCCTGACCGTCACCCACGTCGACGGCCTCGTCCTGGCCCGCTCCGCCTTCCACCACTCGCTCAACTACCGCTCGGTGGTGATCCACGGCACCGCCTACCAGGTCACGGATCCCGAGGAGAAGCGGACCGCCCTGAACGCGCTCGTCGACCACGTGGTGCCGGGCCGCTCCACCGATTCGCGCCCCGCCAACGCCAAGGAGCTGGCGGCGACCGCCGTACTCAGCCTCGACCTGAACGAGGTGTCGGCGAAGGCCCGCACCGGCGGCCCGAACGACGAGCCCGAAGACATGGACCTCCCCTACTGGTCGGGCGTGGTCCCGCTGCGCAAGGGTTACGACACCCTGATCCCCTCCCCCGACCTCGCGCCCGGCATCAAGGTCCCCGACTACCTGACCGAGCGCTGACGCCGGCCCTCCTCCGCGTCCCCAATTCCCGGTACGGGTACCGGTATCCGCACCGGAACCCGTACCCGTACCTGCACCCCTAGCCGTACCCGTGCCCGTACCGGCACCCGTACACGACCGACTACACCGCCGCCGCCTCCCTGCGCGCCGCGACCACCCCTCGCGCCTCCGCGACCGCGAGCCCCGTCACCGCGGCCAGCATGAGCAGCGTGCCCGCGACCGTCGCCACCGTCAGCGCCTCACCGAGCAGCGCGACCGCGATGACGGCGGCGCTGACCGGCTCCAGGAGGGTGATCACGGAGACGGTCGCTGACCGCACCACGGCCGCCCCGGCGAAGTACAGCGTGTAGGCGACCGCTGTCGGCACGGCCGCGATGTACAGCAGATAGAGGCCCACGCGCGCGGGTTCGACGGTGTGCGGCACAAGGCCCTCCGCACCGGCGAGCGGCAGCAGGCAGAGCGCGACGACGGCGAACGACCAGACGGTGTCGTCCGCCGAGCCGGCCCCGCCGTCCCGGCCCCAGCGCCGCGTCAGCAGCGTCATCGCGGCGTACGCGCCCGCGGAGACGAGCCCCCAGACCACGCCCACCGGCCGCACGGTCGCGCCCCCGCCACCGAGGACGAGCACCACGAGTCCGGCCAGGGCGCCGACGACGGCGACGACCCCGCCGCGACCCAGCCGCTCCCCGAGGGTGAGCCGCGCGCCGAGCGCGATGAGGACGGGCCCGGAGCCCATGGTGACGACGGTGCCCACCGCGAGGCCGGTCGCCTCGACGGCGGCGAAGTAAGCGGTCTGGAACACCGAGAGGGCCACGCCCGTCACGACGATCCGCCGCACCCTCCGGCTCCGGCCGGCCAGGCGGCCCAAGGGGGCGGCATGCGGCTCCAGAAGGGCCGCATGCGCCTCGTACGGCTTCGCCCGGCGCGGCCGCACCACGCGCACGCCGAGCAGCAGGACGAACCCGCCCGCGCACCGCCAGAAGGAGAGGCCGACCGGCCCCATGTCGCTGGCCTGGAAGACCAGCGCGGCGGCGGCACCCGCGGTGCCCCAGGCGGTTCCGGCGACGATCAGATAGAAGAGGCCTCGCCCGACGGGCAGGCCGAGTACAGCGTTCGACACGTGAGTTCTCCGCAGCAGAGAAGGATGTTCTGGCTCCGTCTGCGGGCAGCACCGTTCCGCCCGGCCGTTGGCCTGGGCGTGATCCGTGAGCGCCCCGCGCTAGGCGGCGGGGGGCGGAAGAACGAGTGCGCGTGACTTCATGATCCGCACACTAGGTCGAACTGCCGCTGCGCGACAACTCCGTTTCGGCATCCGGGACCCGGGCCTTCACGGCACGCTCGGCGGGCGCGGACGACTGGGCGATGAACGCGCCCGCGAGGACGAGCGCGCCCCCGACGAGCTGCGGCGCGGAGAGGTGTTCGCCGAGGATCACCCAGGCCAGTGCGGTCGCGATGACCGCTTCGAGGCAGGCCACGACACCGGCCACCTGGGGCGAGAGCCTGCGCACGGACAGCACCCCGGTGACGTACGCGACGACCGTCGCGATCAGCACGATCCAGCAGAGCAGGAGCCAGGCGGGAACGCTCGAGCCGTCCAGGTCCGCGCCGCCCGCGAGCACCGACCACTCCATGCCCCAGGGGCGCGCGACGACGGTCAGCACGGCGGTGCCGACGAGCAGGCCGTACGCGATGACGCCGAGGGGGTGCGGGGCGTCGTCGCCCGCGTCACTGCCCTGGTCGGACAGGACGAAGTAGCCGACCTGGCAGCAGGCCGCGCCCAGGGCGAGCAGGAGGCCGACGGCGTCGAAGCTCAGGCCGGCCCACACCTCGACGACGCACGCGAGTCCGCCGACGGCGAGGACCACGCCGAGCGCGGCCGCACGCGTCACCGACCGCCGCTGCACGAAACGCACCCAGCCGAGGACGAGGGCGGGCGCGAGGTACTCGACGAGGAGCGCCACGCCGACGGGGATGCGGGAGAGCGCCGCGAAGTAGCAGGCCTGGACGCCCGCCACGGCGAGGAGGCCGAACCCGGCGAGCAGCGCGGGCCTGCTCCTGGGCAGCCGCCGGTGCCGCCAGGCCACGGGCAGCATCACCAGGGCGGCGCCCGCCACCCTCAGCCACACCACGTGCAGGGGGTCGAGGCCCGCTTCGATGAGCGGTTTCGCCGCGACACCGGAGCCACCGAAGGCGACCGCCGACAACAGGGCGAGCCCAAGTCCGAGGCCTCGGCCCCGGTGCTCCTGGCCCGCCTTGCCCTCCTGAATCCCCTGAGACGCTTGCACTGGCACATCATGGCAGGCGGTGTCATGAGCGTCACGCCGCCTGACGCCTGTCTCAGTCAGCGGACGCCACCCGCCCGCCAAGCCCTTCCAGGGCTACGCGCGGCGGCCTTGCCCGCGCCATTCAGCCCGCCAAGCTGTGCCCGCCCGCGAAGCCGTGGCCCCCGGCGGCGTACTGCCGGCAGCCCGCCTCCACGCGCCGCAGCAGGACCTCGACGTCGACACCGGCGCGCCCCAGCACCTCGACCGCCCGGCACTCCGGGTCGGCGGTGAGCCCGGCGAGCAGGTCCATGCCGAGGGCCCCTGGGTCCCCTCGCACCTCGGCGCGCTCCAGCGCCACGTCCATCGCCGAGACGGCGGCGGGCGACCAGCCCGCCTCCTTGTGGGCCACAACCACCGGCACGGCCCCGGAGTCCTCGACGGTGCCCTGCCACTGGAGGCCGTAACCGATGCTGCGCTGCACGAGGTAGCCGAGGAGGCGCACCACCTGCGCGCCGTTCTCGAAGACGGCGCGCACCTCGGGGTCGGTCTCCAGGAGGGAGTGCAGCAGATGCGCGGTGTCGATCTGCCGGTCGCCGTCCCGCACCGCCCGGCGGCGCGCTCCGGCCACGACCGAGGCCAGCTCCGCGCTGAGGCGGGAGTCGAGTTCTGCTCGGGTCGGGTCCGGTTCGGCGCCCGGCGGAGTACGGCTTTGCACACTCCCACCCCATCAATCACCGGTGGCATATGCATCGGCGGCGGGAAGCATCTTCGCGTCCGACACAGGGTGGGCACGCATGGGTGGGTTGTCCTCCTTACGGATGAGATCCGACGGGTCCGCCCCCGCGGCGCGCGCCGCCTTGCCTCACGGCCGGAGCGCAACCTCCGCACGGGTTCGGAAGTCTCACTTGCATGGAGAGCAGGTTCTGGATGGTCGCCCTGCCGGCGGTCGACGGCAGGCAGTACGTGTACCGGGTGTACGCACCCGACGACGCGCTGCCCGCCGACCTGTTCTGGGACGCCTGGCACTGCCACGACGAGAGCCCGTTCCCGCGGGCCTCGGATCTCTTCGACGCGGCGGTGATACGACGGGTCGGCTAGCCGGAGCCCGCTCTCACCGCCCCGCGCGCCCCGCCTGAGTCGCCCTGCCCGCTCATGCGCCGCCCGCTCGCCCGCTCCCGCGCCGGGTGCCGATGACGACCGTCGCGTACAGCTCCTCGTCCTCCACGACCCGCGCCACAAGCCCCGCCCGCTCGACGGCTGCGACGGCGGCGGGCACCTGCCCCTCGCTCGTCTCGAAGAGCAGATGACCACCTGGCGCCAGCCAGTCCGGCGCCCCCGCGGTCACCCGGCGCAGCACGTCGAGTCCGTCGCTGCCGCCGTCGAGCGCGACCCGCGCCTCGTGGACCCGGGCCTCGGCGGGCAGCAGGCCGACCTCGCCGGTGGGGACGTAGGGGACGTTGGCGAGCAGGACGCCGACGCGGCCCCGGAGCGTGCGGGGCAGCGGGGCGTAGAGGTCGCCCTCGTAGACCTCTCCCCCGGCGGCGGCGACATTGCGGCGGGCGCAGCGGACCGCGGCGGGGTCTATGTCGGCGGCGTGCAGTTCGACCCGGTCGAGGCCCGCGGCGAGCGCGGCGCCGAGGGCACCGGAGCCGCAGCACAGGTCGACGACGACGGCCGCACGCCCGGCGAGCGCGGCGGCCTGGGCGACGAGGAGTTCGGTCCGGCGCCGCGGGACGAAGACCCCGGGGTCGACCTCGATCCGAAGACCGCGGAACTCTGCCCAGCCCAGGACGTGTTCGAGGGGCAGCCCACCCGCCCGGCGCTCCACCATGGCGCGGACCTCGGCCGGGGTGCGGGCGGTGGAGAGGATCAACTCCGCCTCGTCCTCGGCGAAGACGCACCCGGCGGCGCGCAGCGCCGTGACCACGGAGGCGGGGTCCGAAGGGGAGGGAGAGACAGAGGGAGAGGGAGGTGCCTGAGTAGAGGAGAGCACCCGAGGAGCGAGGAAAGATGAAACCGACATGCGACGAAAACCTTCCGGGATCCCGATGGGGCTCCCTCGGATTCACCTATGCCCGGTGAACCGCGCGGTCGCGAGGAGGAAGCACCCGACCTGCTGCTGCGGTAATGGGTCTCACCTCCAAGGCGCGTCGCCTGCGTCCGTCACAGGGCAGGGGAACACTATCCCACTCCCTCCGAGGGCGACAAAGCACGGGTGCCACACCCACCCCCTGTACTGACGGTTCATCAGTAGCGCAAATGCTCCAGGCCCTGCGGCTAAGTTCCGCGACACCGTGGCCGCGGCCGACTCCGCCCGGAACGAACGAGGCGCCCCGCACACACGGTGCGGGGCGCCTCATCCACGACGGGAGCATCGCCCCCGGCGTCGTCAGTGCTCATCGGCGAGGATCAGATACAGCTTCTTGCGCGCGTCGTTGATGACGGAAACCGCCTTCTCGCGCTGCTCCTTGCTGCCGGTCTTCCAGACCTGGCCGAACGCCTCCATCAGACCGAACCCGGCCTGCCGGATCTCGTTCAGCGTCTCCCAGTCGACCCCGCGCCCGGCCTCTTCCCAAGGGGCCTCGGGCCCTTCGTCGGCCGCTTCACGACCGGCATCGGTGAGTGTGAAGAGCTTCTTGCCGCCCTCACTCGCGCTGCTGATCAGACCCTCGTCCTCCAGGAGCTGGAGGGTCGGGTAGACCGAGCCGGGGCTGGGCTTCCACGCCCCGCCGCTGCGCTCGGCGATCTCCTGGATCATCTCGTAGCCGTGCATGGGACGGCTCTTCAGGAGGGCGAGGATCGACGCGCGTACGTCACCGCGCCGCGCCCTGCCC
>NZ_WMBF01000283.1:0-8245 GCF_019400875.1 Streptomyces anatolicus
GCTCCATCGGTGCCGTGACCTCGTCGTCATCGCGGCCGCCGCCGATGTGGTTGAAGACCAGGTTCAGGAGCACCGCCGCCACACAGCCCGTCGAGATGCCCGAGTCGAGGATGATCTTCGCGGTCTCCGGGAACGCGTGGTAGAACTCCGGTGCCGCGATCGGGATCAGGCCGACGGCCAGCGAGACGGCCACGATCAGGACGTTGTTGTCCTTCTCCAGGTTCGCCTTGACCAGCGTCTGGATGCCGCTCGCCGCGACCGAGCCGAAGAGGACGACGCCGGCGCCGCCGAGCACCGGGCGCGGCACGACCGCGATCAGCGAGGCGGCCATCGGGCACAGGCCCATCAGGACGAGGAAGCCGCCGCCCGCCGCGACCACGTACCGGCTGCGGATCTTCGTCATCGCGACCAGGCCAATGTTCTGCGCGAAGGCGCTGCACATGAAGCCGTTGAAGAGCGGGCTGACCGCCGAGCCGAGGCAGTCGGCGCGCAGGCCCGCCGCGATGGTCTTCTCGTCGGCCGGGCGGTCCACGATCTCGCCGAGGGCGAGCATGTCGGCCGTCGACTCGGTCATCGAGACCACCATGACGACGCAGAGCGAGACGATCGCGGCGGCGGCGAACTGCGGGGCCCCGAAGTGGAAGGGCGTCGGGAAGCCGACGATGTCCGCCTCGCCGACCGGGCTGAAGTCCGTGACGCCGAACGGGATCGCGACGAGCGTGCCGACGACCAGGCCGAGCAGGACCGCGATCTGCTTGACGAAGCCGGTGGTGAAGCGGCGCAGGAGCAGGACGATGACGAGCGTGATGCCGGCCAGGCCCAGGTTCTTCATCGAGCCGTAGTCGTCGGCGCCCGGCACCGGGCCCTGGGCCCAGCCGAAGGCGACCGGCATCAGCGAGATGCCGATGAGGGTGATGACCGTACCCGTGACGACGGGCGGGAAGAAGCGCACCATCTTGGAGAAGAAGGGGGCGGCGATGAAGCCGAGCACACCGGCGACGATCACCGCGCCGAAGATGACCGGCAGCGCGTCGTCCTTGTTCTCGGTCGAGTCGACGACGGCGAGCATGGGCGCGACACCGGCGAAGGTGACGCCGTTGACGAAGGGCAGCCGGGCGCCGATCTTCCAGATGCCGAGGGTCTGGAGGAAGGTGGCGAGGCCCGCGGTGAACAGGCAGGCGCCGGTCAGGAAGGTGAGTTCCTTCGCGGAGAGGCCGACGGCGGCGCCGACGATGAGCGGCGGGGCGACGACGCCCGCGTACATGGCGGCCACGTGCTGAAGGCCGGTGGTCGCCATCTTCAGGGGTGGCAGCTTCTCGTCGACCGGGTGGATGCCTTCCGGTCGTATGGCCCCCTCGTCGGAGTCGGGGTCCGGGGTGGTGCCTTGCTTGGTGAACCTGGGCTGAGTGGCCACGGTGGCTCCTCCGGTTGTTTTCCAGCCCCGGCTGGGCGCCGGCACTTTTCGCTTCTGGGAGGTGGGGGGTGGGGCTTGGTGCAAGGACTTGCTCGGTATTCGGTTGTGGAAATGCGCCCAGGTAGTACTGACCGCCCCGAGAACGTGAAGCTTTGGGCCACGTTCCGGGGCGGCACTTGAGCAGCCCGCTCGGCTGCTCAAGTCCGGTCAAGGGCCGTCCCCCCTGACCGGAGTTCTTGGGTTCAGCTCTCGGCGGCGATCCGCGCGAGGCGCTGCGCCTCCTCCCGCGTGGAGCGGGCGATGGCGTCCTCGTCGGCGTGCAGGAGGCGGCCGTTCTCGACGACCGGCCTGCCGTTGACGAGGGAGAGCGTGACCGGGGCCGCCGCGCCGAAGACGATGGCGGTCACCGGGTCGGCGATCGAGGCGTGCCCGATGCCGTCGATCTTCCACAGGACGAGGTCGGCGAGCTTGCCGGCCTCCAGGGAGCCGATCTGCGTGGCCCGGCCGAGGACCTGCGCGCCGCCGTAGGTGCCGAGGCGCAGGGCCTGGCGGGCGTTGAGGGCGGCTTCCCTGTGGGCGCCGAGGCGGTTGATGAGCAGGGCGTTGCGCAGCTCGGTGTGGAGTTCGCCGGACTCGTTGGAGGCGGTGCCGTCGACGCCGAGGCCGACGGGGACGCCCGCCGCGAGCATGTCGGGGACGCGGGCGATGCCGGCGGCGAGGCGCGCGTTGGAGGAGGGGCAGTGGGCGACGCCGGTGCCGGTGCGGGCGAACGCGGCGATGTCGGAGTCGTTCATGTGGACGCAGTGCGCCATCCACACGTCGTCACCGAGCCAGCCGGTCGACTCGAAGTAGTCGGTGGGGCCCTTGCCGAACAGCTCGTGGCAGAACTTCTCCTCCTCGACCGTCTCGCTGCCGTGGGTGTGCAGACGTACGCCGAGGCGGCGCGCCAACTCGGCGCCCTGCTTCATGAGTTCGGTCGAGACCGAGAAGGGCGAGCAGGGCGCGACGGCGACCTGGGTCATCGCGTCGAAGGAGGCGTCGTGGTGCTTCTTGACGGTCTCCTCGGTCGCGGCGAGCGCGCCCTCCAAAGTCTCCACGGCGAAGTCCGGGGGCAGGCCGCCGTCCTTCTCGCTGCGGTCCATGGAGCCGCGGGCCAGGGTGAAGCGCACGCCCATCTCGGAGGCGGCGCGGATGATCGACCCGGAGATGTCGCCGGAGCCCTGCGGGAAGACGTAGTGGTGGTCCATGGCGGTGGTGACGCCGCCGCGGGCCATCATGGCGAGGGAGCCCTGCGCCGCCGCGTACG
Source organism: Streptomyces anatolicus (assembly GCF_019400875.1). NCBI lineage: Bacteria > Bacillati > Actinomycetota > Actinomycetes > Kitasatosporales > Streptomycetaceae > Streptomyces > Streptomyces anatolicus. Next base: position 2,721 of record NZ_WMBF01000283.1, read on the forward strand.
TCATCCGCTCGTCGATGCGGGCCCACGTCGGGTACAGCGCCGTCAGCCAGTTGAAGAGGTTGTGGTCGGTGGCGAGGCCCCGGGTGATCCACTGGTAGAAGTGGTGGTGGGTGTTGACCAGGCCGGGCGTGGCGAGGTGGCCGGTGCCGTCGATGCGGCGTACGACGTTCTCCAGGCCCTCGGGCGCCTTGCCCGCGCCGATGGACTCGATCTTGTTGCCCGCGACGACGATGTGGCCCGAGGCGTACTCGGTGTCCTGGGCGTCGACCGTCGCGATGGCGACGTTCTCGATGACGATGCGGTCTGCCGAAGGTGCCATGGTGCTTCCTAACTGGTGAGTGGCGATGTGGGCACGGCATGACCCTAGGGAGATTTGAGTGCCGCGGCCGCGCTCCGGGCGCTGCCACGGGTGCCGAGATGGTGGAAGAAGAGGTTGAGCGAGACCGCGACGAGCGCGCCGGCGCTGATGCCGGAGCCGAGGACGGTCTGCGCCCAGGCGGGGAAGTCCGCGTAGAAGGCGGGCGCGGCGAGCGGGATGATGCCCGCGCCGAGCGACACCGCCACGAGGACGATGTTGGAGCTGTCGTCCAGGCCCGCCTCGGAGAGCGTACGGATGCCGCTGACGGCGATGGAGCCGAAGAGGACGATGCCCGCGCCGCCGAGGACCGGCATGGGGACCACGCTGACGACCGCGCCGAGCACCGGGAAGGCGCCGAGGACGAGGAGCGTGGCGCCCGCGACGGCGACGACGTAGCGGCTGCGGACCCGGGTGAGCGAGACGACGCCGACGTTCTGCGCGAAGGCCGAGGTCGGGAAGCCGCCGAAGACGGGTCCGACGAGGGTGGCGATGCCGTCGGTGCGCAGGCCCCGGGTGATGGTCTTCCCGTCCGTCTTGCGCTCGCAGATCTCCCCGAGGGCGAGCATCCCGGCCGCCGACTCGGTCATCAGGACCAGCATGACGATGCAGAGCGAGAGGATCGCGGCGGGCTGGAAGACGGGGGCGCCCGCGGCGAACGGCGTGGGCAGCGCGGCCAGCGGCGCCGACCGCACGGAGCTGAAGTCGGCCATCCCGAACGGGATCGCGGCCAGCGTGCCGATGAACATGCCCGCGAGCAGGGCGACTTGCTTGAGGAAGCCGCGCCCGAAGCGCTGGAACATGAGGATGACGACGAGGGTGAACGCGGCGAGCGCGAGGTATCTCATGTCGCCGAAGTCCGGGTGCGTCTCGTCGCCGCCTTGCGCCCAGGTGACGGGTACGGGCATCAGCGTGACGCCGATGAGGGTGATGACGACGCCGGTGACCAGCGGCGGGAAGAAGCGCAGGAGCCTGCCGAAGAAGGGGCCGATCACGAGGCAGAAGACGCCCGCGACCATCACCGCGCCGTAGATCGCGGGGAGTTGGTCACCCTTGGCGTTGGTCTCGGCGATGGCGAGGATCGGCGCGATGCCCGCCGAGGACGCGGCGTTGACGAAGGGCAGGCGGTTGCCGACGAAGCCCTTGACGCCGAGGGTCTGCAGGATGGTGGCGAGCCCGGCGATGAGCAGCCCGGCGGCGATGAGCCGGGTCTGGGCCACGGTGTCCAGGCCGCAGGCCTGGCCGATGATGAGCGGAGGGGTGACGACACCCGCGTACATGGCGGCGATGTGCTGGAGCGCGGCGGGGACGAGCCGCGAGGGGTGAAGCTTCTCATCCACCGGGTGACAGTCGGGAGTTGAGTCTCCGTCACCTACGGGTGGGGTGGAACACGGGCCTTCTGCCGGCCCCTGTGCAGGCTGTGCCATTGCTGTTCCCTCCGGTGTGGCGCGCCCCCGCCCACTGCGGGGAGGAGGGGGCGCGCGTCCCGCGTCAGAGGTTGGTCATGTCGACCGGGATCTTCGGCTCGACGCCGTCCCGCAGGATGGTGGCCTCGATGAGGCCGTAGGGACGGTCGGCGGCGTAGTAGACGGCTCCGTCCTTGGCTTCGTTGTCGAGGCCGAAGGGCGAGAGGTCCTGGCGGAAGTGGTGCTTGTTGGGCGCGGAGAAGCGGATCTCGTCGATCTCGCTGCGGTTGTTGATGACCCGCGAACCCATCTGGTACAGCGTCTGCTGGAGGGAGAGCGAGTAGGTCTCCACGAAGGCGTGCAGGATGTGCTTCTTCGCCTGCTCGTAGCTCCGCTCCCAGCTGGGCATGCGCTGCTCGTCGCTGGTCCAGTTGTGCCGCCACCAGGTGGACAGGGAGGTGGCGAGGATGCGGTCGTAATCCTCTTGCAGCGTCGTGTACTTGTCCTTGATGTAGCCCCAGAACTCGGAGTTCGTGGAGTTCATCACGGTGAGGTCCTTCAGGCCCGAAAGGACCTCGAACTTCGCCCCACCTTCACCTTCGGCGGAATAGGTGATCTGGGCGAGCCGCGTCTCCTGCCCCTTGCGGACGAACGAGTGCTTGACCTCGTCGGCGCCGATGAACTTGGCGTTGCTGTCGGAGCCGCCGATGCGCTCCCAGGAGTACTCCTCGATGCGGATCCGCGCGCGGTGGATCGAGGGCTGGCTGTCCACGAAGTGCCGGGCGAGGTGGATGCCGTACTGCTCGGCGGATTCGATGCCGTACTCCTTGGCGAACGCGAAGCAGGTGTTCTTCGTCGTGTCCGTCGGCAGGCAGTTGGCGTTCGAGCCGTTGTAGTGGACGTCGTCCAGGTCGCCGGAGAGGGCGACGGAGACGTTCAGGTCCTTGATGTGATGGGTGTCGCCGTCCCGCGTGATCTTTACGACCCGGTTCTCAGCCTTGCCGTACTGGTTCTGTCCCAGAATGGTGGGCATGTCTGCTAGCTCCCTCGGTAAACGGAGTAGCCGAACGGGTTGAGCAGCAGCGGTACGTGGTAGTGCTCGCCCGGCGTGACGGCGAACGTGATCGCCACCTCCGGGAAGAACACGCCGCTCGCACCGCTGTCCCGATTCGCGGGGGCGTCCTGCTGCGCCTCGGCTTGCTGGTTGTTCTTGGTCAGGAAGTACGCCTCGGTCTCGAAGTCGAGACGTACGTGTGTGACGCCTTCCGGCAGCGCCGGCAGGTCCTTGCAGCGCCCGTCCGCGTCGGTCGCGCTGCCGCCGAGCGGCTGCCACCCCGCGTCCGGGCCACTGCGGGCGGACAGCGAGATGGCGACGCCCTCCGCGGGGCGTCCGACGCTGGTGTCCAGGATGTGCGTGGACACCGACGCGGTCGTTTCCGTGCTCATGCGGTCTCTTCCTCTTCCCAGTCTTCGACGAGGCGGGTCAGGCGGATGCGGTTGATCTTGCCAAGTTCGGTGCGGACGATCTCCCGCTCCTGCTCGGGCGAGTTGCCGATCCGTTCCTTGACCGCGTCCCGCATCTGCTCGCCGGTGCGGCCGGTCGCGCAGATCAGGAAGACGTGGCCGAACTTCTCCTGGTACGCCAGGTTCAGTTCGAGCATCTCGGCCTTCAGCTCCTCGGAGGCGCCCGCCATGCCCCGCTGCTCGCGGGAGGAGGTCGGGTCCCCCGGCTTCGGGCGGCCGATCGGCGGGTGCCCCGCCATCGCCTCGGCCAGATCGTCCGCCGTCAGCTCGGCCATGGCGGCGTCGCTCGCGGCGAAAAGGTCCTCGACGGAGGCGTAGGGGCGCTGGGCGAGCAGTCTGCTCCCCCACGCCGAGGAGGCGCAGGCCTCGTGGAGCGCGGCGGTGGCCACGGGCTCCGTGGAGGTGTTGAACCGGGCGAGGCCCAGGGTCGTACTCGAAGTCACGGGTACCTCCGTGGCCTTGTGCGGGTCGGGCTGCGGATAGCTAACGCCAGCCGAAACACCACGTCAACACTTTGTTGAAAACTTCGAGTAACAAAGGCCGCCCTCCGGTTAACGGAGAGCGGCCTTCTGGGGGCTGGGCGAGGACGGGTGGCGCCGCCCCGCTCAGGTGGAGCGGTTCAGGTAGTTGTACACCGTAAAACGGCTGACCCCGAGGGCGGCGGCGACCGTCTCCACGCCGTGGCGGACGGAGAAGGCGCCTCTCGCTTCCAGTATCCGTACGACCTCCTGTTTCGCCTTGCGGTCCAGTTCCGCGAGGGGGCAGCCCCGCTTGCGCTCCAGGGCGAGCAGGATGTGGTCCAGGGAGTCGGCGAGCTGCGGCAGCCGTACGGCCACCACGTCCTCGCCCTCCCAGGACAGGACCACGTCGTCGGTCCCCGCCTCCTCCGGCGGCATCATCCGGCCGCCCATGGCGTCCACCAGCGGCTTGACCGCGGTGACGAAGGGGTCGTCCCCGAAACCGGTCACTTATCCGCCTCCCCCGACTGCCGCGACTCCCCCGGTTCACCCGGCCGGCCGGGTCCGCCCGGGGCGCCCGGCTCGCCGATCACGTTGACCTGGAGGGAGACGCGGGTGGCTCCCGCCCCCAGGGACTGGCGCAGCATCGCGTCGACGGCGGTCAGCACCGCGTCGACGTCGCCTTCGGCCGTATTGCCGAAGGGGCCTACGTCCACCGCGTCGAGCGGGGCCCCCTGGATGACCTCGCGGGCCACCAGCGCATGCGCCGGGGCCTCGTCGAGGTCGAACGGTTCGGTCGTGAACTCCACTCTCAATCGCACGCGGCCAACCTACTGCCGGGTCGGGATTTTTCGGCAGCCCCCTCTTGACAGCTTCCGCGGATCGGAGGCAGTCTTCCATCAAGCAGAAATGAACTTCCGCAATACGGAAGGAGCGCGGAAGCCCCATGGGATACTCCGACCAGCGCTTCAATGTGAACCTGTCGATCCTCTTCACCGAGCTCCCGCTCCTGGAGCGCCCCGCGGCCGCCGCGAAGGCCGGCTTCGGCGCGGTCGAGCTGTGGTGGCCCTGGGTCGACGCCCCCACCCCCGAGCAGTCCGAGCTCGACGCCCTCAAGAAGGCGATCGAGGACGCGGGCGTTCAGCTGGTGGGTCTGAACTTCTACGCCGGGCAGCTGCCCGGTCCCGACCGCGGCGCCCTGTCGGTCCCCGGCGAGGAGAGCGAGAAGTTCCGCGCGAACCTCGCGGTGGCGGCGGACTTCGCGGCCTCGCTCGGCTGCGGGGCGCTCAACGCGCTCTACGGCAACCGGGTCGACGGCGTGGACCCGGCCGTCCAGGACGAACTCGCTCTGGAGAACCTGGTGTTGGCGGCGCGGGAGGCCGACCGCGTCGGCGCGATCCTGCTGATCGAGGCGCTGAACAAGCCGGAGTCGCCGCTCTGCCCGATCGTGAGCGCGGATGCGGCTGTCGCCGTGGTGGACAAGGTGAACGCGGCGTCCGGGCTCGGTAACGCGAAGTTCCTCATGGACCTGTACCACCTGTCCATGAACGGGGAGGACCTGCCGGCCGTCATCTCGCGGTATGCCGCGAAGACCGGGCATGTGCAGATCGCGGACAACCCCGGGCGGGGGGCGCCCGGCACGGGGTCCCTGCCTCTGGAGGCGTTGCTCGACCAGCTTCGGGACACGGGTTACGAGGGGTGGGTCGGCCTGGAGTACAAGGCCGGGGACCGGCCCAGCGAGGAGTCCTTCGGCTGGCTGCCGGGGCGGGACTAGCGCCGCTT
>NZ_WMBF01000876.1:0-581 GCF_019400875.1 Streptomyces anatolicus
GCGACATCCATCAGGCCTGCTTGGCCTTTTCGGTATTTGTTGAGGGTGTCGGCGAGGACGATGGCTCCGGCGATGATGACGATGGCGGCGAGGATGGGTCCGCCGACGATCATCGCGATGATGCCGACGACGGCGACGACGACCTTGCAGATCTCGACGATGGTGTCCCAGTTGTCGGAGACCCAGTCGCCTATCTCCTCCCACCACTTGCGATTGCGTATGCCCGCGTCGGAGGCCTCGTCGATCTTCCGCTTCGCCGTCCCGGCGGCCTCCTGACGCATCTTGCGGGCGTCCTCGGCCATCTTCTTCGCCGCGTCCAGCGCGCTCTTCGCGGCGGTGACGTCCGACTTCGCGGAGGCCTGGGCCTTCTCGGCGGAGGCGGCGTTGCGGGTGGCGGCCTTGACCTTGTCCGGGTCCGGCTTGGGTACGTCCTTGTTCTTGGAGCCGCCGTCGTCCTTGTACTTGTCGGCTTCCTTGCCCGCCTTTTCCACCCAGGAGTCGGCCGAGGTGAGGCGGGACTTGGCGGAGGACAGGTCGGCCTGGGCCTCGCGGCCCTTGACCAGGGCCTTGTCGGCCAGGGA
>NZ_WMBF01000284.1:0-8239 GCF_019400875.1 Streptomyces anatolicus
CCCCAACACCCGTACCCCGACGCCCACCACCCCCACGAGGCACCGGCCCCGCACGCGCTGCTCGCGCCCGTGCTCGGCCTCCTGGGCACCTGGCAGGGCCGGGGCAGCGGCGAGTACCCGACGCTCGACGGCGACTTCGCGTACGCGCAGGAGGTCACCTTCAGCCACGACGGACGCCCCTTCCTCCACTACGAGGCCCGCGCCTGGCTCCTCGACGCCGACGAGCGGCCGCTGCGTCCCTCGGCGCGGGAGAGCGGCTGGTGGCGGCTGCAGCCCGACGGCCGCGTGGAGGCACTGATCACCCAGCCCACCGGCATCGCGGAGATCGCGGTCGGCCGGGCGGACGGCGACACGGTCGACCTCGCCACCCACGAGGTGGCCCTCGCGCCCACCGCCAAGAAGGTCGACGCCACCCGCCGCCGCTACACGCTGACCGGCCCCGGCACCCTCACCTTCACCCACGACCTCGCGGCCGTGGGCCAGCCGCTCCAGCACCACCTCTCGGCGGAACTCCGCCGCAGGGCATAGCCCCCGCCCGGCGTCAGACGCCGGGGGAGCGGAGGCGCACGGCCAGGGCGAGCGTGTCGTCCTCGTGGAGGACGTCGGTCAGCATGGCGCGCGCGATGGACGCCGGTACGTCCTCCGTGGGCCGCACGCGGTAGCGGCGGGCGGTCGACATCAGGCGCTGCTCGCCCTCGCGGGGGTCCCTGCGGCTCTCGGTGAGGCCGTCGGTGTAGAGGATCAGCAGGTCGTCGCGGCGGAGCGTGGTGGTGAGGACCCGCTCGCTGCCCGGCAGGGGGAAACCGACGCCGCGACCGCGGACCTCCAGATAGGAGGCCTCCCCGTCGGCGCGCACGAGGAGGGCCGGCGGGTGGCTTCCGTTGGCCAGCGACAGCTTCCCGCTCACCGGGTCGAGGTGGGCGAGGAGCAGCGTGGCCATGACGTTCTGGTCGAAGGGGGCCAGGATGGCGTCCGTGCGCGCCACGATGCTCTCCAGCGGGTGGCCTTCGAGCGCCAGTGTGCGCACGGCGTGGGTGACGGTCAGCGCGGTGCGCGTGCTCGTGATGCCGTGGCCGAGGGCGTCGACGATGGTGATGTGCACCGTCCCGTCCGGGAGGGTGAACCAGTCGTACAGGTCGCCGCCGGTGGGGGTGTCGTCGCTCGCGGGGGCGTAGTGGACGGCGAGGTCGAGGCCGTCGACGTGCAGCGGTCTCGGCCGCAGCGCGTCCTCCAGGGCGCGCAGGGTCCGCCCGTGCGCCTTGCGCAGCTCTTCGTCACGCTCCTCCAGCTGTACGTAGAGGGCGAGCACCCCGCTGTTGGTCTCGGCGAGTTCGTGCTTGAGCTTGCGGTGCTCGTCGGCGAGGTGGTCGGCCCGGGCGAGCGCGGCCCGCAGCTCCTCGTCCACCAGCGCGAGGTCGGCGTCACCGGTGCGAGGAGCGACGACACCCACGCGCCGCGCGGCGGGACGCGGCAGCACGGCGGCGACCGGCGCGGCCGCCGGGGCCGGGGTCATGGGCAGGGGCACCCGCCACACCACCGTGCCGTCGGCCGTCGCCTCGCCCGGCAGCGGAAGCTGATCGGTCATCACCTGTACGTCCTCGCCGCGGGGCAGGCCAAGGGCGAGGGTGAGCCGGCCGGTTCCGTCGTCGCCCGCCTCGTCGGTGGCGGTCAGCGTGACCGGGCGCCCGGCGTTCAACGCGCCGGCGGCCGTCTCGCCGAGCGCCAGCACGATCCGGGCCCGGTCCTCGGCGGGCAGCCGGTGGGCGAGGGCGATGCGGCGGACGGCGCGCCGCAGGGCGGCGGGCGTGCGGAAGGTGGCGCTGGTCATCCGATCCTCTGCGGGCTGCCGAGAGCGAGAACGGTGGCATCGTCACGGTGTCGGCGGTGGGTATGGGCCAGGGAGGCCGCCAGCAGGGTCGGCGGCAGGCTCAGTCGGTCGGGGGCCGGGTCGTGCGTCCACCGGTGGTCGATGCCGTCGGTGTAAACGACCACGGCCGTGCAGTCGGACAGGTCGAGGAACCGGCTGCGCGGTGTGGGCAGGTTGTAGCCGACGATGCCCGCCTGCCCGGTGAGCTGGCGGTGGACACCGCGCGCGGACACGGCAGCCACACGGATGTTGCCCACCCCGCAGTACTCCGCGCCGCCCGACCCCACCCGGATCGCCGTCGCCGCGGCGCCGCGCGTGTGCCGCAGCGCGCTGTGCAGGGCGTTGAGCACCTCCGGCAGCGGCGCCTCCGGGCAGGACAGGAAGGTGCGCACCGCCCGCTGGCTGGCCGCGGCCGCGTCCGGGCCGTGGCCGAGCCCGTCGATGACCAGGCCCGTCCAGTTCCCGTCGCCCTCGACGACCGCGTATCCGTCCCCGCAGATCTGCTCCCCGCCGGCCGGCAGGCACAGGGCGCCGATGTCGGCCCCGGGCCGCCGCCCCTGCGGGACCGCGAGCCGGGCATGGGCGAGGGTGCCGCGCCCGGATGCCGAACGCAGGGTGAAGTCGGTGGCGATACGGCGTACCGCCCCGAGTCCCGCGCCCATCGTCTTGGTGGTGCTGAAGCCGTCGGTGAGGCTGAGGCCGATGTCCGGGATGCCGGGGCCGTTGTCCACGGCGACGACATCCAGCGCGGTGTCCAGCGGCGACCGCCCGCCCATGGGTGAGGGCTGGAGGAACAGCGCGCCGTTGTGGGCGTGCTTGCTGATGTTGCTCGCCAGTTCACTGGCGAGCACGGCCGCCTGGTCCGGCAGCGCTCCGGGCATACGGCAGGCGTGCGCGAGGGCGCGGGCCCGGCTCGCCGCGGTCTGCACGGCGCTGTGGTGATCGATGGGAACGTGCAGCGTGGTGGGCGCCACCAGGCCGTTCACATTCATGGCGGTCACCGCGGTCCGCTCCAGCGGACCGCGGTGACGGTCGTTCCCTGACCGGGCGCGCTGGTCACGTCGAACTCGTCCATGAGGCGGCGCGCCCCACCGAGCCCGTGCCCGAGGCCCGCGCCGGTGGTGTAGCCGTCGGTGAACGCCGCGTCGAGGTCGGCGATGCCGGGCCCGTCGTCGCTCACCGAGATCCGCAGCCCCTGACGCCCGGTCTGCTGGACGAGTTCGATGGCCAGCGTGCCGCCGCCGCCGTGGACGTAGGCGTTACGGGCCAACTCGCTGGCCGCGGTGACGATACGGGTCTGGTCCACAAGGCCGAAACCGGCTCTGAGGGTGGCTTCGCGCACGGCGTGGCGCGCGGAGAGGAGATCCTCCTCGGCGCGGATCTCGTGCGTCACGCGCGTGGTGCCACGTGCCGTACGGCGGTCCGCGGAGGTGGGGGGCGGGATCGCGGGGATCGCGTCGAGGTCGCCGTAGAGGGTCAACTGCTCCCCCTTTCTGTCGGTGGAGCCGCCGCCCGCTCCCAGCCCAGCGCGCGCAGGCCCTGCTCGGCGTTGAGCGTGGTCTCCACGCCGGAGAGCCGCAGGCCGAGTTCGACGAGGGTGATGGCCACGGCGGGACGCATGCCCGCCACGATGACCCGCGCGCCCAGCAGGCGTGCCGTCGTCGTCAGCTCCATCAGGGTGCGCGCGACGAAGGAGTCGATCAGTTCGAGCCGCGAGATGTCGATGAGCACCCCGCGGGCGCGGTCGGCGACGATCCGTTCGGTCAGCTCCTCGGTGAAGGCTATGGCGCTCTTGTCGTCCAGTTCGTTGAGCAGTCCGGTGATGAGTACGTCGCCGAGCCGCAGGATCGGCACACCGCCGCGCAGGCCCCCCGTCATCGCAGGCCCGCGGGGTCCGCCGCGCGGTTCGGCCGGTCGGTGAGGGAGATGGCGGCGGCCAGGGCGTCGGCGAGGGTCGCGCGGGTCAGGATGGCGGACAGGTCGATGCCGAGTTGGGCGATGATCTGGGCGATCGGCGGGCGGATCCCGCTGATCACACAGTCGGTGCCCATCAGTCGTACGGCGTTGACCGTCTGCATGAGGTGGTGCGCCACTGCCGTGTCCACGGTGGGCACGCCCGTGATGTCGATGATCGCCACCTGCGCCTCGTCACGCTCGATGGCCTGGAGGAGGTTCTCCATCACCACCTGCGTACGCGTCGTGTCGAGCGACCCGATCAGCGGGACGGCGAGGACCCGGTCCCACAGCCGCACCACGGGCGTGGAGATCTCGAGGAGCTGCCGGCTCTGCCGACGGATGATCTCCTCGCGCCCCTCCACATACGTGGCGAAGGACAGGGCGCCCGCGGTGTCGAGGAGGCGGTTGACGAACACGGCGGCGTGGTACAGCGCCTGGGTGTCCTGCGCCTGCGTCTGCACCGCTTCGAGCAGTGCTTCCTTGAGAGCCAGCACGGCCAGCGAGGTCGCGGTGGGGGTGGCGCCGCCGCGCGCTCTGCGCAGGGAGAGATCGGTGATCGCCTGGCGCAGTTCCGGGTGGGTGGTGGCCACGCGTTCGACCGGCTGCTCCGTCTCCAGACCCGTACGCAGGGCGTCGACGAAGGCGTCGGCCTCCTCACGGAGCTCGGCCTCGGTGAGACCCGCTCCCAGAACCGCTCGTTCCAGCTGGAGCTGCACCCATCGGTCGGCCACCTTCTCCCCTTGCTCGCGCAGCGCTGCGCTGACGCTGAGCCGGGCCTCGGGTTCACTGGCGTTCATTACATCCACCTTAGCAATTGTTGTCGCACGGCAAACGTTAGTCGAGGGAACCGATCATCGAAAGCCCCGCCCCCCGGTGAGCCGACGTCAACTCATCCACCGCCTGGGACAACGAGGCGGAAGCGCACGGGGCGCAGTCCCGGCGAGCGGGCGCGCGGCGGGGGCACGCGGCGGGGTGGAACCGCATGGCCGCAGGTGGGAGCGCATGGCGAGGTGGCGGCGTCGGCACGGCGGCCGGGCGGCGGTCAGGCGGTCTCCACCGTGTCGCGGGGCGCGGGTTCGCCGGTCGGGGAGGTCTTCTCGACGGCCGCGCGGAACCCGTTCAGACCCTTCTCGAGCGCTGCCCGGTCTGTCCGGGTCATGCCGGAGATGACCTCCAGCAGGGCACTTTCACGACGTGCCCGCAATTCTTTGAGGTAGCTTTCTCCCTTGCCGGACAAGCGCAGCTCAAGCTCGCGGCGGCTGGCGGAACTGAGAGAGCGCTCGATGAAGCCCAACGCGTGAAGGCGGTCACACATACGGCTCACCGACGAGGGAGCGGACCCGAGCACCTCACCGAGCGTGCGGAGGTTGATCCCCTGGGCGCCGTGCAGGACGTACAGCACTCGCAGTTGTGACGAGGAGACCGGGGCGGTCGCGGTGATGTCCCGGCCGCTGTTCCACAGCACTTCGAGCAGTTCGATGACATCCCGGACCGCGTGGGCGGCGGCTTCTCGATCGCCATTGCCGGCGGGGACGGGATTCATGCCCTCAACTGTGACACTTCGCAATGGCCTTGTCAGTCGCTGAGACATGCGGGGCCGCTCGCTCCTTCTTACTGTGACATTCCAGATAGGTGGTAACCGGCAGGTGGACAGATTCAGGGTGGTGGAACGCGCACTGCGCGGGGCCGCGCCGCACGATCTCCTCGAAGCGGTGCGGTCCACGCTCACCGCCCATTACGACGCGGTGTCCGTCGACCTTCTGGTGGCGGATTACGCGATGACCATACTTCAGCCGGTCGACGCGCTTCCTTATACCGCCGACCCCATCTCCGTCCACACCAGCGCTCCCGGTCGCGCCTTCGGCGCCCAGGAACCCCACGTCGAGACGGACGAGGCGGCCGGCTCGGTGACCGTGCACCTGCCCGTCAGCGTGCGCGGCGACCGCCTCGGTATCCTCACGGTCCAGCTGCCCGCCGGCGCCTACGACAGCGTCACCGCGCGTGAGCTGGAGGATGTCGCGGAAGTCCTCGGCCACGAGATCGTCGTCGCGGAGCGGGACACCGACCTCTACCTCCAGGCCCGCCGCGCCGACCGGCTCACCCTCGCCGCCGAGATGCAGTGGCAGCTGCTGCCGGGGCGCTCCTGCTCGCGACCCGAGTACGAACTGGGGGCGCAGCTCGAACCCGCGTACGCGATCTACGGCGACAACTTCGACTGGTCGACTTCGGCCCATCATCTGACGCTCACGGTCACCAACGGCATGGGGGAGGGCATCGAGGCCGCGCTCCTGACCAACCTCGCGGTCAACGCGCTGCGCAACGCCCGCCGGGCCGGCCTGTCCCTCGCCGACCAGGCGTGCCTGGCGGACCAGGCGGTCTACGGCCACTACCACGGCGATGTCCACCTCTCCATGCTGCTGCTCCAGTTCGACCTGGAGACGGGGGAGGCGGAGATCATCGACGCCGGTTCGCCCAAGATGTGGCGCATGCGGCAGGGCCGGGCGGAGGCGGTCGACCTCGATGCGCAGCTTCCGCTCGGCATGTTCGAGGACACCCTCTACGCCACCCAGCGCTTCCACGTGGAGCCCGGGGACCGGCTGCTGTTCGTCAGCGACGGCGTCTACAACGTGGCCTCGCCCGCGGGTGAGCGCTACAGCGAACGAGCGCTCACCCGCGCCATGGCCAGCACGCGCCTGCTGCCTCCCTCGCAGGTGCCGCGGGCGGTGCTGCACGAACTCGCGGGCCATCGCGGCCCCATCGACGCCGAGGACGACGCCATGATCGTCTGCCTGGACTGGCACGGCAGGAGCTGATCTCCCGGGGGCCGGCTCAGCCGGCGGTCGGGAGCATTCCCTTGCGCAGGCTCGCCAGGGTGCGGGAGAGCAGACGGGAGACCTGCATCTGGGAGACGCCGAGGCGTTCGCCGATCTGGGACTGGGTCAGCTCCTCCACGAAGCGCAGATGCAGGAGTTCCCGGTCGCGCTCGGGGAGTCCGGCGACCAGGGGGGCCAGCGCGTGGAAGTCCTCCACGAGTTCCAGGGAGGGGTCCTCCTCGCCGATGAAGTCGGCCAGGGGGGTCTCGTCGTTCGAGTCGCCGTGGAGGACGGCGTCCAGGGAGGCGGAGTTGTAACCGTTGGAGGCCAGCCGGGCCTCGATGACCTCCTCCGGGGTGAGGTTCATCAGCGTGGCCAGCTCGTCCACCGTCGGCGAGCGCCCCAGACGGCTGCTCAGCTCCTCGGTGGCCTTGGCGAGTTCGACACGGGCCTCCTGGAGGCGGCGCGGAACGTGGACCGCCCAGGAGGTGTCGCGGAAGAATCGCTTGATCTCCCCGACGATGTAAGGCACCGCGAAGGTGGCGAACTGCACCTCGCGGGAGAGTTCGAAGCGGTCGATGGCCTTGATCAGGCCGATCATGCCGACCTGGACGATGTCTTCCATCTCGTCGCCGCGATTGCGGAAACGGCCGGCCGCGTAGCGGACCAGCGACATGTTCAACTCGATCAGGGTATTGCGTACGTACTGATATTGGGCCGTGCCCTCTTCGAGCACCGCGAGCTGGTCGAAGAACAACTGGGACAAGGCACGGGAGTCCTTCGGCGTGACCGCCTGCGGATCCACCACCTCCGGCAGCTCCGTGATGCCGGTGTCCGTCTGGGTTCTGGTGGCCATCGTCATGTCTACCTCCCTGTCCGCCAGCCCCACTCGTCCCCTGTGGGCTGGTGAGGCTGCGACTACCCCCCTCCTGCGGCTTCATGTCCCCCTCACACCATGAAGGTTGCGTGACGCCGACCACACAGCTGATCTTGGCCGCTCCCGTGACCTCGCGTCAGGAGGCGGGCGGATCGCCCTCGGTGCGGGAGCGGGCGTTAAGAAGTCGGCTTCGGGGGCAAGAGACCCATTCGTACAGTCCACCCCTGATCTAGGAGGGGCGTATGAGGACGGACCATTCGCGACACAGCACCAAGCCGCTGGACCGGGCGGTCTTCGACAAGCGGCCGGAAGTCGTCGCGCAGGCGAGGGATTTCGCCCGTGCCTTTATGGACGGGCTCAGTCCGGCCATGGACGTACAGGCCGCGGCGAGTGTCGAACTGACGGTGTCCGAACTCGTCACCAATGCCGTACGGCACGCACGCGGCGACGCCTGCTCGCTGCGTCTGGTGGCGCATCACGACGCCATCACGGTCGCCGTCACCGATACCGACCCCCGGCCGCCGCGCGAGCGGACGCCCGATCTGGCGGGCGGCACCGGCGGCTTCGGCTGGCCGATGGTGCGGACCCTGGCCCTGGAGGTCGAGGTGAGCACGGGGCCGCAGGGGAAAACCGTGCGGGCGGAGCTGCCCCGCCGCTGACGGAGAGCGCCGGGCGGGCCGTGCCCGCGAACGAGAGGGGTCCGACCGCGTCCGTGCGGTCGGACCC
>NZ_WMBF01000285.1:0-8196 GCF_019400875.1 Streptomyces anatolicus
TTGCCGCGTCCCTCCATGCCTCGCCATGCCCTTGTTTTGTACTGACCTATCTAAAACAACGACAGGAGCACACCGCCATGCCCCGCGCCGTATACGTACTGGCCCTTGGCATCTTCGCCATGGTGACCAGCGAATTCGTGGTCGCAGGCCTGATGCCGCAGATGGCCGAGGGACTGGATGCCACGATCCCCGAGATCGGCTATCTCATCACCGCCTTCGCCGCCGCGATGGCCCTCGGTGGCCCCTTTCTGACGGTCGCGCTGCTGAAGATGCGTCAGAAGTCCGCGCTGATCCTGCTGTTCGGCATCTTCCTCGTCGGCAATGTGCTCGCCGCCCTCGCGCCCGACTACCGCACCATGCTGGTGGCCCGCGTGCTCACCGGCATCGCGTCACAGGCCTTCTTCGGCGTCTCCATCTCCCTGGCCTCCCGCATCACCCGGCCCGAAGTGCGCGGCCGCGCCGTCGCCGTGGCGCTCAACGGGCTGATGCTGGGCACCCTGCTCGGGCTGCCGCTCTCCACCGTCATCGGTGAACACCTGGGCTGGCGCGCCGCGTTCTGGGCCATCACCGCCCTGACCGTGCTCGCCGCCCTGGCCACGCTCGCCGGGGTGCCGGGTGCCGACGGCGCATCGGAGGAGGGCGGCGGCCTGCGCGAGGAACTGGGCGCCTTCCGCGATCCGCGGCTGTGGCTCACCCTCACCACAAGCACCTTCGTCATCGGCGCCACCTTCTCCGCCTTCAGCTACCTCAACCCGATCCTCACCGAGATCACCGGCTTCTCCACCGGAACGGTTCCGCTGCTGCTCATCGCGTACGGCGCGGCCACCGTCGTCGGCAACACGGTCGTCGGGCGGCTCGCCGACCGCCGCGCCCTCCCCGTGCTCGTCGTGGGCCTCGTGCTGAATCTGGCCTTCCTCGTCGGGTTCGCGCTCCTCGCCCAACTGGCCGTCCCCGCCGTCGTGTTGATGATGGGCATCGGCCTGGTCGGCGTCACCATGAACCCGGCGCTCGTCACCCGCGTCCAGCGCACCGGCAACGCGCGGCCGCTGGTGAACACGGTCCACTCCTCGTTCATCACGCTCGGCATCATCATCGCCACGTCCGTCGGTGGCTCCGCCATCGACGCCTTCGGCCTGCGGGCGCCGCTGTGGATCGGCGCGGGTCTCGCGGCGCTCGGGCTCGGCACACTCCTGCCGGACGTACTGCGCCGCCGCACCGAAGCGCGTACAGCCACAGCCGCGGCCGCAGCCGTGGTCGTGGCTCCGGCAGCGGAGGCGGCGGAGGCGGCGGCGAGGGCCACCGCCTCCAGGTAGGAGTCAGGTCAGCGCGCGCAGGGGGTCGTCGAGCACCGGCTGCCAGGCCAGCTCGGCGGCCCCCACCAGGCTGTTGTGGTCCAGTGTGCAGGCGAGGATCGGCACGCTGCCGCTGCGCCCCCACAGACTCCGGTCCGCGACGACGGCCCGAAGCCGCTCGGGGTCCGCCTCCAGGAGGGCGCGGTGCAGGCCGCCGAGGATGATCCGGTCCGGGTTGAGGATGTTGACGAGGCCCGCCAGACCGAGCCCGAGCCGGTCGATCAGCGCCTCGGCGGCCGCGCGCACGGACGGGTCGTCATACGCGTCGCGGAGCAGACTGCGGGCCTGCACGAGCAGCCCCTCGGGGCCGGGCTCACGGCCCGACTCCGTCAGGAAGGCGAGGGGGTCAGTCTCCACGTCCAGGCAGCCCCGGCTCCCGCAGTGGCACGGCCGCCCCTCCGGGTTCACGGTGAGGTGGCCGACCTCCAGGGCGAGGCCCGAACTCCCGGTGTGCAGGCGGCCGTCGAGGACGAGCGCGCCGCCGACGCCCCGGTGCCCGGTCGCCACGCACAGCAGGTCCCGGGCGCCTCGGCCCGCGCCGTGGCGGTGCTCGGCGAGCGCGGCGAGGTTCACGTCGTTGCCGGCGAAGGCCGGTCCCTCGATGCCCGCGGCCCGCACGCACTCGGTGAAGATCTCGCGGACCTGCGCGCCCGCGGGCCACGCCAGGTGCAGCGGGTTGAGGGCGGTGCCCTCCGGCTCGGCCACCGCGGACGGCACCGCGAGGCCCGCCCCCACACAGCGCCTGCCGGTCTCCCGCAGCAGCCGCGCGCCCGCGTCGACCACGGAGCCGAGGACCTGCGCGGGGTCGGCGTCGATGGTCTCGCAGCCGGGCGCGGTCGCGACCGCGCGCCCCCCGAGCCCGACGAGCGCGGCCCGGAAACCGTCGGCGTGCACCTGCGCCGCCAGCACGACGGGCCCCTCGTCCGCGACGGAGAGGCGGTGCGAGGGCCTGCCCTGCGAACCCGCCGCCGCGCTCGGCCTCGCGTCGATGCGGATCAGACCGAGCGCTTCCAGCTCGGCGGCGACAGCGCCCGCCGTGGCACGCGTGACACCCAGCTCGGACGTGAGCACGGCACGGGTGGGGGCGCGCCCGGTGTGCACCAGTTCGAGCGCGGGGCCCAGCGCGCCGCGCCCTCGCTCCAGGCGGGTACGCGTGGTCACTTCCCCCTCGGCACGGGGGTCAGCCTTGCCGTTCATGAGGGCGAGTCTCCCATGATCCGTACGCGGCCTCGCCGTTCGCGCGCCTCATAGCCCCCTGACGCCTCACCGCTCCCCGAAACCGTCTTGTCCGCAGCCGGTGCGCACCCCTACCCTGACTTTGTGCCGCTACTAAACAAACTCGGGACCGCAGCGCCGCGGCCCACCGCCCCCGACCTCCGCCGCCTGCGGGTGGCCCTCACCGTCTTCTTCGCCCTCGACGGCTTCGTCTTCGCCGGATGGGTCGTCCGCATCCCCGCCATCAAGGAGCGCACCGGAGCATCGGCGAGCCAGCTCGGGCTCGCCCTGCTCGCCGTCTCCGCCGGTGCGGTCGTCACGATGACCCTGACCGGACAGCTGTGCAGGCGCTACGGCAGCCTGCCCGTGACGGTCGCCTGCGGGGTGCTGCTCCCGCTGAGCGTGGCGCTGCCGCCGCTCACGGATTCGGTCCTGGTGCTCTCGCTCGTCCTGCTGGTCTTCGGAGCCGCGTACGGCGGTATCAGCGTCGCGATGAACAGCGCCGCCGTCGACCTGGTGAGCGCGCTGCGGCGGCCCGTGATGCCCAGCTTCCACGCGGCCTTCAGCCTGGGCGGCATGCTCGGCGCGGGCCTCGGCGGCCTGGTCGCGGGGCACCTCTCCCCCACTCCGCATCTGCTCGGCATCACCGTCCTCGGCCTCGCGGTCACCGCGGTGACGGCGCCCGCGCTGCTGCGGCGCGGCGCGGCGGACCTCCTGCGGGCGCACGCCCCGGCCCGGCCGGAAGGCCCCGCCGACCGGGCGGGCCGGGGCATGGACCGCCGCACCCGCGGCCTCGTCCTCGTCTTCGGGCTCATCGCGCTGTGCACGGCGTACGGCGAGGGCGCCATCGCGGACTGGGGCCCACTGCACCTGGAGCAGGATCTGCACGCGCACCCGGGCGTCGCCGCCGCGGCCTACTCCTGCTTCGCCTTCGCCATGACCATCGGCCGCCTCTCGGGCACCACGCTCCTGGAACGGCTCGGCCGGACCCGTACGGTGGTCGGCGGTGGCGCGACGGCGTGCGCCGGAATGCTGCTCGGGGCGCTCGCCCCCTCCACGGCCCTCGCCCTCGTCGGCTTCGCCGTCACCGGGCTCGGCCTCGCCAACATCTTCCCCGTGGCGGTCGAACGCGCGGGCGCGCTCGCCGGTCCGAGCGGTGTCGCCGCCGCGTCGACGCTCGGCTACGGCGGCATGCTCGTCGGGCCGCCCCTCATCGGGTTCATGGCGGACTGGTACTCGCTGCCCACGGCCCTGACGAGCGTGGCCGTGCTGGCCGGGGTCGCCGCGTGCATCGGCTTCGCGACCCGGCGGACGGAGCGCGTGGAGCGTACGGAGTCCAAGGATCGTACGGAGCGTATGGACGCGCAGCACACAGCGCATCCGAACCGCAAGGAATCCACGGAAACGGTCTGACATATTCCGGAGGCTTCCGTTCGAGTGCGCTCCGTCCGACACAATCCCCGCATGGACATTTCCCGACACATTCAAGTTGTCAGCGAGGAAGGGCAGTTGCTGGCCCGGGCCGCCGAGGAGGCCGGGCCCGACGCCAAGGTGCCCACCTGTCCGGACTGGGAGGTGCGTGACCTGCTGAAGCACACGGGGATGGTGCATCGCTGGGCCGCGGCGTTCATCGCGGAGCGGCGCACCGAGTTCCGGCTCGGCGGGCAGCTGCCGGATCTGGACGGCGCGGCGCTCCTCGACTGGTTCCGCGAGGGGCACGCCACGCTGGTCGACACGCTCACCTCCACCCCGCCCGACGTCGAGTGCTGGGCGTTCCTGCCCGCCCCTTCGCCGCTGGCCTTCTGGGCGCGGCGACAGGCGAACGAGACGACCGTCCACCGGGTGGACGCCGAGTCCGCGCGCGGCGGCACCCCGTCGCCGGTGGGCGTCGACTTCGCCGTGGACGGGATCGAGGAGCTGCTGCTCGGCTTCCACGCCCGCGAGAAGAGCCAGGTGCGCAGCGAGGTGCCCCGGGTGCTGCGGGTGCGGGCCACGGACGCGGGCGCCGAGTGGAGTTGGACCGTGCGCCTGTCGGACGGTCCGCCGGTCGCGGAGCGCGGGGTGACGGCTCCCGCCGACTGCGAGGTGTCCGGGCAGGCGGCGCGGCTCTATCTGGCGCTGTGGAACCGGCTGCCGTTCCCCGAGGTGAGCGGGGACCGTTCGCTCGCGGCGCTGTGGCGGCACAAGTCCGCCATCGTCATGCGGTAAGTCAGGGCCGGCCGCCGCACGCGGGGCCATCGGCGCCCTCGGCGAGCATCCGCTTGAGGACCGCCCGCTGCAGGGGCCGCACCTCGCGGTGGAGTTCGCGCCCCTTTGCGGTCAGGGAGACTCGTACGCCTCGCCGGTCCTCGCTGCACATGCCGCGCTCCACGAGTCCGTCCTTGTCCAGGCGGCCGATGAGGCGGGAGAGGGCGCTCTGGCTCAGATGGACCTGGGCCGAGATCTCCTGCACGCGGAACGTGCAGCCGCCGTCGTCCGAGGACCCCTCGGCCAGCACGTCGAGGACTTCGAAGTCGCTCGCCCCGAGGCCGTACGGATGCAGTTCACG
Organism: Streptomyces anatolicus; assembly: GCF_019400875.1. Classification (NCBI taxonomy): domain Bacteria; kingdom Bacillati; phylum Actinomycetota; class Actinomycetes; order Kitasatosporales; family Streptomycetaceae; genus Streptomyces; species Streptomyces anatolicus. Next base: position 5,116 of record NZ_WMBF01000285.1, read on the forward strand.
GTCGAGTTCGCACAGGGTGCGCGCATGCACCGCGAGAATGCCACGCCATTGATCCACGAGCCCTTGCTCGGCCGTTTCCACCGCCATGACATCGCACGGTAGCAGAGAACGCCTCATTGTTGCATCGGAATTAAATGCACTTGCACTCAATGCATGCGCATGTATCTTACTGCGCATGACTTCTCCGCTCACGGCTGTCTCCGCGTCCCCGGAGCGCTGGACCCCGCGTCTGTGGGGCACGCTGCTGGTGCTCTGTGCCGCGATGTTCCTCGACGCCCTCGACGTATCGATGGTGGGCGTCGCCCTGCCCTCCATCGGCTCCGAACTGAACCTCTCCACCTCGACCCTCCAGTGGGTCGTCAGCGGCTACATCCTCGGCTACGGAGGACTGCTGCTCCTCGGCGGACGCGCCGCCGACCTGCTCGGCCGCCGCCGGGTCTTCCTCATCGCGCTCGGCGTCTTCGCGCTCGCCTCGCTGCTCGGCGGCTTCGTCGACTCGGGCCCGCTGCTGATCGCGAGCCGCTTCATCAAGGGCCTGAGCGCCGCGTTCACCGCGCCCGCGGGCCTGTCCATCATCACCACCACGTTCGCCGAGGGCCCGGTCCGCAACCGCGCCCTCACCATCTACACCACCTGCGCCGCCACCGGCTTCTCCATGGGCCTGGTCCTCTCCGGACTGCTCACCGAGGCCAGCTGGCGCCTGACGATGCTGCTCCCCGCGCCCATCGCGCTGCTCGCGCTGATCGCGGGCGTCAAGCTGATCCCGCGCAGCGCCCGCGAGAAGAACAAGGGCGGCTACGACGTGCCCGGCGCCGTCACCGGCACGGCCGCGATGCTGCTCCTCGTCTTCACCGTCGTGGAAGCCCCCGAGGTCGGCTGGGCGTCGGCCCGCACACTCCTGTCGTTCCTCGCCGCGGCGGTTCTGCTCGCCGTCTTCGTACGCATCGAACTGCGCACCGCGAGCCCGCTCGTCCGGCTCGGCGTGCTGCGCTCGGGGCCCCAACTGCGGGCGCAGCTGGGCGCGATGACGTTCTTCGGCGGCTATGTGTCCTTCCAGTTCCTCGCCACCCAGTACTTCCAGTCGCTGCTCGGCTGGTCCGCGCTGGAGACCGCGCTCGCCTTCCTGCCCGCGGGCGCGCTGGTCGCCCTGTCGTCGACGAAGGTCGGCTCGGTGATCGACCGGTTCGGCACGCCCCGCGTGATCGTCGCCGGGTTCGTGCTGCTCGTCGCCTCGTACGTGCTGTTCCTGCGGATCAGCCTCACTCCCGCGTACGCGGCCGTGGTGCTGCCGTCGATGATCCTGCTCGGCCTCGCGTGCGCCCTGGTCTTCCCCTCGCTCAACATCCAGGCCACCAACGGCGTGGACGACGACGAGCAGGGCATGGTCTCCGGGCTGCTCAACACCTCGATCCAGGTGGGCGGCGCGATCTTCCTCGCGATCGTCACGGCCGTGGTCACCGCCTCGTCCCACGCGGACGACTCCTCGCCGCAGGCCGTCCTCGACAGCTTCCGGCCGGGCCTGATCGTGGTGACCGTCATCGCGGTGGCCGGGCTCCTCATCACCCTCACCGGGCTGCGGACACGGCGTACGCCGGAGTCGGTCGTCGTCACCAAGTCGGTGCCGGTGCCGGTGGAGGAGGCCGACCGGGAGCCCGTGGCCGTCCGCGACTGAGCCTCCCACGGAGGTGAGCCGGGTGCCCGGCGGCGGCCCTTGCCCGCCGGGCACCCGGCTGTGACACTTTCCGTCATGGCAGCAACGGGGTATTCGGGGCGGCGTTCGGCCGCCGAGCGGGACGCGATCACCATCGAGATCGGGTACGCGCTCGTCAGCGGGGCGGTCGTCGCCCTCGCCTTCATCGGCGTGGTGATCGCCGGTCCGCTCCTGGCATTCGACCCGCCGCCCGCCGTCGTGGGCGTGCTCAAGGTGGCGGGGGTGGCGCTGGCCTCGGTGGCGTTCGCCGTGCGGGTGGCCACCGTGCTGTGGAAGTTCCACAGCCGGAGCGCGCACCCCGCTCAGCCCAGCCAGCCGGGACGGACCAGGCCCGACTCGTAGGCGAGGACGACCAGTTGGGCGCGGTCGCGGGCGCCCAGCTTCACCATCGTGCGGCTCACGTGCGTCTTGGCGGTGAGCGGGCTGACGACAAGGCGGCGGGCGATCTCCTCGTTCGAGAGGCCGATGCCGACCAGCGCCATGACCTCCCGCTCCCGCTCGGTCAGTGCGGCGAGGGCGTCGGCCGCCGCGGGCTCCTTGGAGCGGGCCGCGAACTCGGCGATGAGCCGCCGGGTCACCCCGGGTGAGAGCAGCGCGTCGCCCTCCACCACGGCCCGCACCGCGCGCAGCAGTTCATCGGGCTCGGTGTCCTTGACGAGGAAACCGGAGGCTCCGGAGCGGATCGCCTCGAAGACGTACTCGTCGAGTTCGAAGGTGGTGAGCATGACCACCTTCACGCCGTCCAGACCCGGCTCGCCGGTGATCCGGCGGGTGGCGGCGAGACCGTCGAGCAGCGGCATGCGGATGTCCATCAGGACGACGTCGGGGCGTACTTCGCGCACCCCGCGCACCGCTTGTTCGCCGTCCGCGGCCTCGCCGACGACGGCGATGTCGGGCTGTGCGTCCAGGAGCGCCTTGAAGCCCGCCCTGACCAGGGACTGGTCGTCGGCGAGCAGTACGCGGATCACTGGTCCTCCCGGGGTGCCGTGCGGGCCTCGCCGCCCCGGCCCGTCCTCAGAGGCAGTACGGCGGTCACGCGGAAGCCGCCGCCCGGGCGCGGGCCCGCCTCGATCGTGCCACCCAGCGCCGCGGCGCGCTCCCGCATCCCGGCAAGTCCGTTGCCGCTGCCGCCCGCGTCGGCACCGGTGGCGGGCCCGTCGTCGTCGACGCGCAGGGTCAGCGCCGCCTTCTCGTGGCGCACCAGCACGCGGGCATGGCGGGAGCCCGAGTGCCGTACGACGTTCGTCAGTGCCTCCTGGAGGATGCGGAACGCGGCGAGGTCCGCGCCCGGCGGAAGCTTCCCGGGGGTGCCTCCCTTCGCCAGAGCGCCTTCCGTGGTGACGGCGACGGTCAGCCCCGCGCTCCCGGCC
>NZ_WMBF01000286.1:0-8192 GCF_019400875.1 Streptomyces anatolicus
CCGCGGGCTCCTTGGCCTTCGGCGGCCGGTCCTCCTTGGGCTTGCCGTCGCCACCGGTGAGGGCGATCGCCGCGGCGACCCCCGCCGCCACGACGACGCTCGCCGCGATACCGGCCTTCGCGGGGGCGCCGAGCCCTTCGGAGGCGGCTGCCCCGCCCGCGGCCGACCCTCCGGAGGCACCGCCCGTGGCCGCCGTGCCCGCGGCCCCCGCGGCGCCCGCGCTCACGGTGCCGCAACCGACCAGCGCGGCCACCTTCGCGTACCCGGCGGCGCCGAACCAGCCGATGACGGCGATCGGCACGACCGCCGGGATGCCGTTGGCGACTTCCTTGATCTGGCCCGCGGCCAGGCGGCACTTGGCGCACTCCTCCAAGTGTTTGCGCAGGCCGCGCTCGGCGCGGGTGCGCAGGCCGCCGCGGGCGTAGGCGCCGAGGCGGTCGGCGTAGCGCGCGCACTCCTCGCTCTCGGTGAGCGTGGCGCTCACGTGCGCCTGGAGGTAGGCCTGCTTCAGGCCCTCGCGGGCGCGGCTGGCGAGCACGCGCGTGCCGTTCGCGTCGAGGCCGAAGAGCGTGGCCACCTCGCTCGGGGACTCGTCCTCGATCTCCGTGTGCCACAGCACGGCCTGCCAGCGCTCCGGCAGGCTCCGGAACGCCTGCATGGCCATCGACTGCTCGGCCTCGTGCATCGCGCGGACGTCCGCGCCCAGGTCGAGCGTGTCGTCGTCACGGACATCGGAGCCGCGCGCGGCCTGCGCGGCGAAGACCGCGAAGTCGTCGACCAGCTGCTCCCGCTTCGCCGACTTGGTCCACCCCGCGGCGACGCGCCTGATCGTGGTCAGGAGATAGGCGCGGACCGCGTACTCGGGGCCGCTGCCGCCGCGTACGGCCTGGAGCATGCGGGCGAAGACCTCGGCGGTGAGGTCGTCGGCGGTGTGGGCGTCGCGGCAGCAGGTGCCGGCGTAGCGGCGGACGGCTTCGGCGTGCCTGCGGTACAGCTCTCCGTACGCCGAGTCGTCGCCCGCCCGCATCCGCGCGATCAGGTCGGCGTCGGACGGCACCGCCTCCCCGCCCTCGCGCTGCGGGGGCACACCGGCGCCTGCCGCACCTGCCGGGGCCTGGGCGTTGGGCCCGCCCTGGGGCGGCACCTGCTCTCCGAAGCCGGTGGACGGCTCGTCCCGACCGTCAACACTCATCGCGGAACGCCCCCGGTTGCACACTCAGACCCGAACACCGGGACAGAGTGACACACGGTTGCGCTCCGGCCACCAGGGATGACGGGCAACCACTCGTCCGAGGTGACTTCCCGCAATCGAGCACTACCGTTAACCCATTCGGGGAAGGCTCAACGCCCGCCGAAATAAACGGAGTTGAGCCTTCCGCCGTAGGGGTCGGATGGCCGCATGAAGACGGCCGTACCTGCTACGAGGACCATGCCCGTTACGAGGACCGTGCCCGTTACGAGGGCCGCGAGCGCAGCCCCTCGAGCAGGATGTCGAGCAGCCGCGACGAGGCCGCCGCCTGCTGCGCCGCGTCCGGCAGCGCGGGCGCCGCCGTCGCTATCACCAGGAGCACGTCCGAGACGGTCACGTCCGGACGCAGCTCGCCCGCCGCCCGGGCACGCTCCACGAGCCGGCCGACGACATCGAGGAGCGTCGCCGTCCCCGCGTCCTCACCGACCGGCGCCGACTCCTCGGCCGGTGCCCGGCGCTGCTCCACGAGGCGCAGCTCCGGAGAGTCCGGGGCAGGCTGGCGCTGCTGCGGCACCCTCGCCTCGTCCTCCTGGCCCGCGCCGTCCTCGACGCTCACCCGCAGCACCTGCGGCGGCAGCAGCCGCCCCGCGCCCGAGGCCACGGAGGTCCGCAGGAAGCGCGAGAGCGCCGACCACGGCTCGTCCTCCTGCCCGAGCGCGGCACGTGCCTGGTCGGTCAGCCGGGAGGTCTCCTCCTCGGCTATACGCCGGACCAGCACGTCCTTGCTCGGGAAGCGGCGGTAGACGGTGCCGACACCGACCCGCGCGCGGCGCGCCACGTCCTCCATCGGCGCGCCGTAACCCAGCTCGCCGAAGACCTCGCGTGCCGCGCGAAGTACATGCTCGAGATTGCGCTGTGCGTCGACACGCAGTGGTGTCGTGCGCGCTCCTTCCCCCATGTCACGTCCGTTCCCGCTGAGGCCGACGGCTGATGCCGTCGCGGCCGCGGAAGTCCAGTGGGTCTCCTGAATGCTCATACACGTTCCCCCGGTAATGACGTCTCCCCCCGGAGACACTCCCCGCCATTGGCAACCGGCGTGTGAGGAGCGAGCCCTTCCGCGAGCCCGGAAACTCGGCTCGACGAGCGCATCCCCCGACACCCCGACGTCCCACGAACATAGTTGAGCCTGAGTCAATTCAGAAGGGGTGGGTTCCGCACGGAGCGCCCCCCGATCGGAGTACGCACCGTTTCAGGCCTAATCGCACCCCGGCCACATACCCCCCTCACCCTCGCTGACCTGCGCGTCTACCGTGCTCCGGCGCAATCCGCCGGGCGCCCGGGGCGCATCACGACCGGTCATACAAATTGCCGGGCCTGTGGACAAACTCGGTAGCCGGGTGCGTCATGGGATGGTGAAGGAACCTGTGCGCATTCTCGTCGTCGGCGGCGGCTACGTCGGTATGTACACCGCGCTGCGGCTCCAGCGGAAGCTGAAGGCGGAGCTGGGGCGGGGTGAGGCCGAGATCGTGGTGATCACTCCCGAGCCGTATATGACGTATCAGCCGTTCTTGCCCGAAGCGGCGGCCGGCAACATCTCGCCGCGCCACGTCGTCGTACCGCTGCGCCGCGTCCTCGACAAGTGCCGCATCGTCATCGGCGAGGTCGAGTCGGTCGAGCACGCCAAGCGGACCGCGACCTTCACCACGCTCGCCACCGAGGAGGAGGGCACAGGGCCCGTCGCCATCGCGTACGACGAACTGGTCCTCGCCCCCGGCTCCATCTCGCGCACACTGCCCGTCCCCGGCCTCGCCGAGTACGCCATCGGCTTCAAGACCGTCGAAGAGGCCATCGGCCTGCGCAACCACGTCATCGAACAGATGGACATCGCCTCGTCCACCCGTGACCCCGCGATCCGCGACGCGGCCCTGACGTATGTCTTCGTAGGGGGCGGATACGCGGGCGTGGAGGCGCTCGGCGAGCTGGAGGACATGGCGCGCTACGCCGCGCGGTACTACCACAACATCAAGGCCGAGGACATGAGGTGGATCCTCGTCGAGGCCACGGCGCGGATCCTGCCCGAGGTCGGCGAGGAGATGGGCAAGTACACCGTGCGCGAACTGCGGCGGCGCAACATCGACGTACGCCTGGAGACCCGCCTCGACTCCTGCGAGGACCGTGTCGCCGTCCTGAGCGACGGCGCCCGTTTCCCCACCCGCACCGTCGTATGGACGGCGGGCGTCAAACCGCACCCCGTCCTCGCCGCCTCCGACCTGCCGCTGAACGAACGCGGCCGGCTCAAGTGCACCCCTCAGCTGTCCGTCGAAGGCGCCACGCACGCGTGGGCCGCGGGAGACGCGGCCGCCGTCCCCGACGTCACCGCGGACGAGCCCGGCAAGGAGTGCGCGCCCAACGCCCAGCACGCGGTACGCCAGGCCAAGGTCCTCGGCGACAACATCGTGGCGACCCTGCGCGAGCGGCCCCTCAAGGAGTACCGCCACAAATACGTCGGCTCCGTCGCCTCCCTGGGGCTGCACAAAGGCGTCGCACACGTCTACGGACGCAAGCTGAAGGGCTACCCTGCCTGGTTCATGCACCGCGTCTACCACTTGAGCAGAGTGCCGACCGTCAACCGCAAGTCCCGTGTGCTCGCCGAATGGACCCTCTCCGGGCTGTTCAAACGCGAGATCGTCTCCCTCGGTTCGCTTGAGCACCCCCGTGCGGAGTTCGAACTGGCGGCCGGTCGCGAGCGCCCGAAGGAGTCCTCCTGACCGGAGTCAGGAACTCCCCGCGCGGGACCCACGTCTGACGGATGTCCGTCCGGACCCACGGATGTCAGTCCGGTCGGCAAGACTGTCCGTGTGACCATGGTCCGGCCGCAAGGCCGACACCAGGGACGTCCGCCCTCGACATGCTGTGTTCCCGATCCAGAAGCGACACCACGAGGCCTACCGCAGTGAACTTCACGCGCTGGAGCGCCCGGCTCCCCGGAACGCAGCGCCGCGCAGCAGCGCGGACCGAACAGGCGATCGCCACGGCACCCCGAGGAGACGGCTCCGTCCCCGCGGCCCGCGCCGAGCGGCTCTCCGACGGAGCCCTCCCCGCGCCCACCGACACCATCGACCAGCTGCCCGTCCGCGAGGTGCTCGACCGCATCCCGGCCCTCGTCGCCCTCGTGCACGGCACCGACCACCGCATCGCCCACGTCAACGACGCGTACGTCGCCGCCTTCGGCCCCCGCCCCATCGGCGAGCCCGCGCGCGTGGCACTGCCCGAACTGGAAGAGCTGGGCCTGCTGCCGCTCCTCGACCAGGTCCTGCGCAGCGCGAAGCCCCGTACGGTCAAGTCCCGCAAGGCCCCCGGCGGCCGCTCGTACACCTTCACCTGCACGCCCGTGACGCTCCCCCTCGGCGGCTCCGCGGCGGGCCCCGAGGAAGGCGGCGGTGGCGGCGGCGTGCTCGTCTTCGCCGCCGACGTCACCGACCACGCCGAGGCCGCCGAGCGGCTGCGCGCCAGCGAGCGCGCCCAGCGGGAGACGGCCGTCACCCTCCAGAAGTCCCTGCTCCCCCAGGAGCTCGAACAGCCCGACGACCTGCGCATCGCCGCCACCTACCAGCCGGGCGGCACCGAGGCCGCGGTCGGCGGCGACTGGTACGACGTGATCACCCTCGGCGGAGGCCGCACCGCCCTCGTCATCGGTGACGTGATGGGCCGGGGCGTGCGCGCGGCGGCCGTCATGGGCCAGCTCCGCACGGCCGTGCGCGCCTACGCCCGCCTGGACCTGCCCCCGCACGAGGTGCTGCAGCTCCTGGACGGCCTCGCCTCCGAGATCGACGCCAGCCAGATCGCCACCTGCGTCTACGCCGTGCACGACCCCAGCGAGGGCAGCCTCGTCTACGCCTCCGCGGGGCACCTGCCCATCCTCGTACGCGACGAGAACGGCACCATCCACCGCGCCGAGGAACCCACCGGGCCACCGCTCGGCACCGGCGGCTGGCTGCACACCTCGGGCTCCATGCCGCTCGGCCCCGGATCGACCGCCGTCCTCTACACGGACGGCCTCGTCGAGCGGCGCAGCGAGGACATCGACGAAGGAGTGGCCTCCCTGGAGCGCGCCCTGGCCGGCGCCACCGGCACGCCCCAGGTGATCTGCGACCGGCTGATCCGCGCCCTCGGCGTGACGGCCGACCACGACGACGACGTGGCGGTCCTCGTCCTCCAGCACCCCGCCCGCACCGGCCCGGATGCCGAGCTGTTCAGAAACGCCGCCCTGGAGCTGCTCGGCGGCATCGAAGCGGCGCCACGCGCGCGTGCCTTCGCCACGGGCGTCCTCGCCAGCTGGCGCTTCTCCCCGGACCTGCACGACCTGGGCGTCCTCGCCGCCAGCGAACTGGTCGCCAACTCCCTCCAGCACGGCACCCCGCCGATGCGGCTGCGCCTGCGCCGCACCGACCGCCGCCTGATCATCGAGGTGACCGACGGCGACGACCACCTGCCGCGCCGCCGCCGCGCCGAACCGGTCGACGAGGCGGGACGCGGCATCGCCATCGTCGCCACGATCGCGTCGAACTGGGGCTCGCGTCGCACACCGGGCGGCGGCAAGGCCGTCTGGTGCGAGTTCGCGCTGCCCAAATAGCGACCGCACGCGGCGGCCGAGTAGTGGCCGCACACGGCGCCCGAGTAGCGGTTACGCGTTCGCCGTGGCGGGTTCCGCGGTGGCCGGACCGCCCTGCGCCACCACCTGGCTCTTGGCCAGCGACGGCTGGTTCTGCACCGGAGTGAGCTGACGCCCCATCCGCACCGCGAGCACCGTGATGCCCAGCGAGAACAGTACGAACGTCACGATGTACGGGGCGTGCAGCGCGGCCCCCATGGGCCCGCCCACGGCCGGACCGACCGCGAGAGCCAGCTGCTTCACGAGGGCGAAGGCCGAGTTGTACTGCCCGACCATGCCGCCCGGCGCCAGGTCGGCGACCAGCGGCGCGACGGTCGGCGACAGCATCGCCTCACCGAGCCCGAAGAGGGCGTACGTGGAGACGAACGCGGCGGTGGCCATCGCCTGGCTGCCGTGCCCGAGGCCCGCGTACCCCGCGAGGATCCACGCGAAGGCCCAGATCAGACCGACGGAGGCGATCACCCGGGACCGCTTGCGCCGCTCGACGAACTTCAGGACCGCGAACTGGGCGAGCACGATCATCGCCGTGTTGGCGGCGAGCGCGATGCCGAGCGTCGACGGCGAGATGCCCGCGGCCTCCACGCCGTACGCCGACAGACCCGACTCGAACTGTCCGTAGCAGGCGAAGAAGAGCACGAAGCCGAGGACGCAGAGCTGCACCATGGCCTTGTGCTTCAGGAGCGCGCGCATCCCACCGCGGGGGGCGCCGTCCGTGGGCATCGCGTCCGGGATGGACGGCGCGTGCGGCAGCCGCACGGTCAGCGCGATCGCCGCGAGCACCAGGAACATCACGGACTCGATGGAGAACAGCAGCGTGAAGCTGCTCGGCCGGTGCTCGTCGACGATCTGGCCGCCGATGAGCCCACCGATGCCGAGGCCGAGGTTCTGCAGGAAGAACTGCATCGCGAAGGAGCGCGTGCGGGTCGCCGGCGTCGACGACCAGACGATCATCGTGGCGAGCGCCGGCTGCATGACCGCGGTGCCCGCACCGAGCAGCGCCGCGGCCAGGATCGCCGTCGTCTCACTGGCGGCGACGCCGAGCGCGACCGCGCCCACGGAGGCGACGACCGCCGCGCCCACGAGTACGGGGAGGGGGCCGCGCCGGTCGATGACGCGGCCGGTGATGGGCAGGACGATCAGAGCGGCCATGGCGAAGGCGGCGAGCACGATGCCCGCCGTACTGGCCCCAAGATCCCGCACCTGCGCCACGTAGACGTAGAGGAACGGAACCGTGAACCCGATGCCGAACGCGCTCAGCGCGCTGCCTGCCTGAATGCGACGCATCGCTGCGTCCATCGCCCTGGTCACTTTCACCTGCCTTAGGAGTTAGAAGTGAAGACTTCGAAGCTAAAGTTAGGATCTAAACAGTACACACCGAAGGACTTCGATGCCAAGTGGGGGCGTGCCATACTGCGGGCCATGGGTGACACCCCCGGCCCAAGTGAGCCGACACTTGAAGAGCAGATCGCCGCTTACCAGCGCGAGTTCCAGGACCTCGACCCCCAGGTCGAGAAGATCGTCTCGGCCCTCGGCCGCCTGAACCGCCGCATGAACGTGGCGTACGGCCGTCAGACCGCGAACCTCGGCATCAGCAACGCCGAGTGGGAGGTACTCAAGGCCCTCGTCCTCTCCGGCGCCCCGTACCAAATGGGCCCCGGCGACCTGGCCAAGCGGCTCGGGCTCACGCCCGCCGCCATGACCCACCGCATCGACCGCATGGTGGGGGAGGGCCTGGTCACCCGCGACCGCGACGAGACCAACCGTGTCCGCGTCATCGTGGAGCTGACCGCGGAGGGCCGCGAGAAGTGGCTGGAGGCGATGCGCCTGGCCACGGTCTTCGAGGAGGACCTCCTCCAGGACCTGTCCGACGACGAGCGGGGCGTCCTGGACGAACTGCTGACCCGTCTTCTGCGCCGGGTGGAGCACGCCCAGCCGGACGCCGGCGGGCGCCTCAACGACCTCGACTGAGAGTCGGCGGGTGGGGGTTGACAGTCATCCGCACGACCCGTAAGGTTCTTCGGGTTGCCACGGAGCCGTAACGGTTCTGCGGTAGCGCTCCCGCCGCTGATCGAGCGGCAAACCAAACTCAGCACAACCTCCCAACGGAACGCATTCGGCATGCCCGAATTCAATTCCAAGGCTCGATTATGAGTCGCCGGGAAAACCCGCTAGAGTTTGAGACGTCGGAACGGCCCAACAGCCGAGAAGACAACCCCCGCTGACTGGGAATCAGGCCCGAAAGGATCTGATAGAGTCGGAACCGCCGGAAAGGGAAACGCGAAAGCCGAAAGGCCGGAGCGGGAACCGGAAAGGCACCGAGGAAATCGGACA
>NZ_WMBF01000287.1:0-8172 GCF_019400875.1 Streptomyces anatolicus
GGGCGCGCGGGTCAGGGGTCATCATCGGCAAGCGTACGGCCGGCGACGGCGCGCGGAAGCAGGTGTTCCGCGCGCCGCCGCTGGTCATGCCAGTGGTTGAGGCCAATATTGACGCGCGCGGCGGTGTCCGAAGCGCTGGCAGAAGTCGGCCGGGACCGGCCATAGTTGGCCCACTTCCGTGCACCTGTTCCGACCCGTTCCGGATCCCGCCGGAAACCACGTCGACTGGGGGTCCCCCTGATGGACCGAGCTGACCGCCCCGACCGTTACGACAGAGCAGACCGAGCAGACCGAGCAGACAGGGCAAGCAGGGCAGACCGGGCAGACGGCATGTCCCGCAGAACCGTGCTCGGCACCGCCGCCGCGGTGGCCGCCCTCGCGGCGACCGCGGGCCCCGCCCTGGCCGCCGGGGGCCCGTCCTCCCCGCGCCGCGCGACGCCGCACGCGGACCGTTCGGTGGACAACCGCTTCTGGACCTCGTGCGCGGACTGGCGCACCGGCACCGCCGAGGGCACCGCCGTCGTCTCCGCGGCCCGCGCCGGCCTGCGCATCGCCGAGCCCGTAGGCCGAGCCGACTACGCCGACCCGCACACGGGCACGACCGCCACCTGGGAGTACGCCCGGTGGACCTCGCCCACGCACCGCTCCACCGTCCCCGCGACGGAGCTGATCGCCTCCTGGAACGCGCGCACCCCGGCCGGCACCTGGATCCAGGTCGAGCTGCGCGGCACGTACGCGGACGGGACGACGAGCCCTTGGTACGTGATGGGCCGCTGGGCCTCGGGAGACGACAAGGAGGCCGACATCCGGCGCACCTCCGTCGACGACCAGAGCGACGGCAAGTCGACGGTGTGGACGGACACGCTCGCCCTGGACGACGCCGAAGCGGGCCCGCGCGTCACCTCGTACCAGCTGCGTGTGACGCTGTACCGCAGGCCGGGCGCCACCGTGACGCCCACGGTCTGGCGGCTCGGCGCGATGGCCTCCGCGGTGCCCGACCGCTTCCAGGTCCCCGCCTCGGAGCCGGGCCTCACCAAGGAGCTGACGGTCCCGCGCTACTCGCAGGAGACCCACATCGGCCAGTACCCGGAGTACGACAACGGCGGCGAGGCCTGGTGCAGCCCCACCTCCTCGCAGATGATCATCGAGTACTGGGGCCGGAGGCCCACGCCCGGGGAGCTGGCCTGGGTCGACCCCTCCTACGCCGACCCGCAGGTGTGCCACGCGGCCCGCTTCACCTTCGACTACCAGTACAACGGCTGCGGCAACTGGCCCTTCAACGCGGCGTACGCGTCGACGTACAAGGACCTCCAGGGCGTCGTGACCCGGCTCGCCTCGCTGACCGAGCTGGAGTCGCTGATCGCGGCGGGCATCCCGGCCATAACGTCCCAGTCCTTCCTCAAGGAGGAGCTGACGGGCGCGGGGTACGGCACGGCGGGCCACCTCATGACCGTCATCGGTTTCACCGCGGACGGCGACGTGATCGCCAACGACCCGGCGTCGCCCAGCAACGAGGCGGTGCGCCGCGTCTACAAGCGGCGCGAATTCGAAAACATCTGGCTGCGCACCAAGCGTTACAACGCCACCGGCAAGGTCGTCTCCGGCACCGGCGGCGTCTGCTACCTGTACTTCCCCACCAAGCTCTCCGCGCGTCAGCGTGCGGCACTGGCGGCCGTGGGAATCCGCTGAGCCGAGGCGTGGGCCCCCTCCCGCGGCTGTGAGGAGGGGGCTCCAGGGCGCGGTGCGGGGTGACCAAGCTCTCCCCCACAAGGAGGTTTCAGGCTGGCATGGTGGAGGGGTCCTCGGGGGGACACCACTGCCAGTCGAACTCAGTGAGAAGACATGACCGCTACCTCTGCCACCGCCGTTCGCGTCCGGGCCCGCACCGGCGGACCCAAGGAAGACGGGCCGAACCTCCTGGAGCACCTCGCGGGCTGGACGCTCGTCGTGGTCCTCGCGATGCTCGTCACGCAGGCCGGTCTGCTGTGACCTGGCTCTCGTAGCCGTCGTCGGCACCGGCCCGCCAGTGCCGGTGCGGGACGCCCACCAGGCCATACAGCCAGCGCACCGGCGAGCGCCGGTGCAGCAGGGTGAGCCCCGCGACCACCGCGAACAGCGGCAGGCCGACCCAGCCGCCGACCAGGCGCACCAGCACGCTCGCGAGGAGCGCGCCGACGAACGGCAGGCCGTGGACGCTGGCGGCCGCGATGGCGATGCCCAGGATCCTCGGCACCGCGCGGTCCTCGTCGGCGCCCGGCAGCGACCAGCCCTCCATGAGCCAGCCGATCTCGGTCGCCAGCATGGTGCCGATCACCGCGGCCCCGAACAGCAGCAGCGCCAGAAACGTGCCGGACGTCAGGAAGTCCAGTACGTGATTGACCACGCTCTCCCTCGGCCAGTGGGTGAAGTCCGCCGCGCCGGGTGACAGGAAACGCTCGTACCCCCGGCCGTCCCAGCCGTGGATCAGCGTCCCGAAGAGCAGGAAGTACCCGCCCACACACTGCAGGTACGCCCAGTAGCCCGCCCCCACGAGCACCAGCGTCTGCGCCACGAGGAACCCGACGATCGCGGCGACCGGGATCCCGCCCGCGTAGAAGAGCACGAACCCCGCCCACACGCCCTCGTGGCCGTCCGCGACGTGCATGGTCGCCCAGGCGGGGTTCTGCCACAGCAGGAAGAGGCCGGTCGGCACCATCAGGACGGCGGCGAAGAGCGCGGTCAGCGCCAGATACGGATTGGCGGCCCGGCTGCGGGTGCGCGGCCCCTCGCCCGCGTTGATCCGCTCCCACACCTGCAACTGCCGCCCCGCGGAGAGCGCGAACGTCGCGCCGACCGCGTACGCCCAGAAGAGGGCGGCCTGGATCTGGATCATGCCGGGACCCTCCTGGCCGCGCCCCTCATGCCGAGGCCTTGAGAGAGAGTCCGCCCGCCACGATCGAGTCCGAGGTGACAAGCGCCTGTTCGGCGCTCACGTCCGTCATGAAGACGAACGGCGGCACGACGGGCGGCACCGGCAGCTTGTCGGGCGTGAAGGTCAGACAGAGCAGGCCTTCGAGGCAGCCCTTGAACTTGGTCAGATAGAGCGTGACCGAGCCGCTCAGGTCCAGCTTGTCGGCGCCCAGGGCCAGTTCCCCGCCCCCGTCCCGCGTCTTCAGCCTGTAGTCGGTGAGCGAGGCGGCCTTCATCCGCAGCACCATGACCTTCAACGGCCCGTCCGCGGTGGGGATCTCGGTGACGCCCGCCAGGATGAAGCCCTTCGGGGCGAAGAGCGTGGTGGTGATGGTCGGCGGGGTCCTCGGCGCCACGATCGACTCCGAGGGCGCCGCCTTTGCCGGGCTCCCGTTCACGATCCCGGCGACGATCACCACGGGCAGCAATACCGCGAGCGTCCGCGTGCCCTGCCCGTCCCGCACCTTCGGCCGCGCGGGATCGTCCTCGGCGTCCTCGGGCACCGGCGTCCAGCCGAAGCCCATGGCGCTGCCCGCGATGCCGAGGAGCATGCCGACGAGGAACCCGCCCAGGTTCGTGGCCGCGAACGAGAGCACCGAGAGGATCAGGGCGTTGAGGCTCACATAGTGGTGCGTGTGCGGCAGGAACCACAGGAAGAGCCCCGCTACGACCAGCGCGATCCCGATGCCGACCGCCGCGATCCCGCCGAGCCCGAGGTTCACCAGGACCGTCAGCGGCGAGAGCGGCACGAGCAGCAGCTCGGCGCCGCCGAGGATCAGCAGCAGCCCGCCCCAGAACGGCCGGGTCCGCCGCCATCTGCGGAGAACCCGGCGCTGCTCCGGCCAGGGCAGCCGCCGGTCGAGCCAGCCGCCGCCGTCCTTGCGGAAGGCTCTGACGCCGCCCCTGCCGCCGCCGGTCAGAAGCACTTCTTGCCGCCGAGGCTGACGTCGACCCGCATGCCCTTGAGCCGGAAGTTGCCGCCGGTCGCCGACCAGGCGTTCGACTTCACTCCGGAGACGGTGATGTCCCCGGCCTGGAGCCCGAACTTGCCTCGCTCGCCCTTGACCCCGGGCACCTCGTCGAGCGTCGAGGCGTCCCGGCCTATCTCCGCGGTGCCGAAGCGGGCGTCGCCGACCAGGTCCTCGCCGTCGATGACGAGATTGCTGGCGGTGACATTGCCCGCGTCGCCGCCCGCGGTCAGCTTGAACACCACCTTGCCGAGCGGGGTCTTGACCTCGGCGGCCTGGCAGATGTCGGTCAGGGTGGCGTCACCGATCCCGAGGAGAGCCACCGGGTGCCCCTTGCCGTCGATGTCCCGGTCCGTCTGGACGTACGAGGACAGGCCGTCACTCGTCAGCTTGCCCGAGGAGACCTGGAAGCTGGTGCCGGAGACGGCAAAGGACGCGGCGAGCGCGCCCTCGGCCATCACGGAGGCCATCACACCGACGGCGAGGACCGCCGGCATGGCCACCACGGCCGTCTTCTTCCAGGAGGTTCTGCCCTCGCGTAACGCGTCGCGTGCTGCGCTCACTGTCTTCCTCCCGTACGTCGTTCCACGTCGTCAAGCGTGCGTAAGGGGAGTGCGTGAAAGCGCCTCGGCGGCCGGACCGGCCGGTGGCACGGTTCTGCCATACTGCGGACAATCCGAGGCAGTTGGAGACTAGGGCCGGAATTGAATAATAGTCAACAGCGCGGTACCGACCGCTCCGCGGCACGGCGCGCCGAACTCATCACCATCGGCCGGAAGTTGTTCGCCGACACCTCCTACGACGCCCTGTCGATGGACGACATCGCGAAGCAGGCGGGCGTCGCCAAAGGGCTGATCTACTACTACTTCAAGTCCAAGCGCGGCTACTACCTCGCGATCATCGAGGACTCCGTCGCCGACCTCGTCGCGCGCGCCGGACGCCACGACGACCTCCCGCCCGCGGACCGCGTGCAGCGCACCATCGACGGCTATCTGCGCTACGCCGAGCACCACCAGGCGGCCTACCGCGCGATCATCAGCGGCGGTGTCGGCTTCGACGCCGAGGTGCAGGCGATACGGGACGGCGTGCGCGAGGCGGTGATCGCGACGATCGCCGAAGTGACGTACGGCCGCAAGGACATCCCGCGCCTGGCGCGGACCGCGCTGCTCGGCTGGCTGTGCAGCGTCGAGGGCGTCACGCTCGACTGGATCGGCCACCGCGCGCTGGAGCGCGAGACGGTCCGCGACCTGCTCGTGCGCACGCTCGGGGACACGCTGCGCGTCATCGAGGAGTTCGAGCCGTCCTACCCGGCCCCGTCGCGCCCCTGAAGCGGCGCACGCCTCGGGGGCGGGAGCCGACCGGCTCCCGCCCCCAAGTCTCGTACGAACGAAGTCAGTTGATGGCCTTGATCAGCTCACCGTTGGTCGTGTCGCCGCTCAGCTCCCAGAAGAACGTGCCGCCAAGGCCCGCCTGGTTCTTGTAGTTCATCTTCCCCGCGATGGTCGCCGGAGTGTCGTAGCTCCACCAGTTGTTGCCGCAGTGCGCGTACGCCGTCCCGCCGACCGTGCCATTCGCCGGGCACTTGGTCTTCAGCACCTTGTAGTCGTCGATGCCCTGCTCGTACTTGCCCGCCGCGGGACCGGTCGCCGTGCCGCCGGGGGCCTTCTGTGTGACGCCCGTCCAGCCTCGGCCGTAGAAGCCGATGCCGAGCAGCAGCTTCTGCGACGGGAGGCCGAGAGCCTTGAGCTTCTTGATGGTGGCGTCGGAGTTGTACGAGGCCTTCGGGATGCCGCTGTAGGAGGTGAGCGGCGAGTGCGGGGCCGTCGGGCCCTTGGCGTCCCAGGCGCCGAAGTAGTCGTACGTCATGGGGTTGTACCAGTTGACGTACTGCGCGGCGCCCGCGTAGTCGGCGGCGTCGATCTTGCCGCCCGCCGAGGCGTCCGCCGGGATCGCCGCGGTGACCAGATTGCCGGAGCCGAACTTCGCGCGGACCGCGGCCATCAGGTTCTTGTACGCCGCGCGCCCGCTGGTGTCGCACGTCAGACCGCAGGCGTTGGGGTACTCCCAGTCGATGTCGATGCCGTCGAAGACATCGGCCCACTTGGAGTTCTCCACCAGGTCGTAGCAGGACTTGGCGAAGGCCTCGGGGTTCTTCGCGGCCTCGGTGAACCCGCCCGACCAGGTCCAGCCGCCGAAGGACCACAGCACCTTGAGGTCCGGGTGCTTCTTCTTCAGCTTGCGCAGCTGGTTGAAGTTGCCTCGCAGCGGCTGGTCCCAGGTGTCGGCCACGCCGTCCACCGACTGGTCGGCGGTGTAGGCCTTGTCGGTCGCCGCGTAGGCGTCGCCCATCGCGCACTTGCCGCCCTGCACGTTGCCGAAGGCGTAGTTGATGTGCGTGAGCTTGCTGGCCGAGCCGGACGTCTCGATGTTCTTGACGTGGTAGTTCCGGTCGTAGACGCCCCATTCGGTGAAGTATCCGACGACCTTGGAACCGGCGGCGGCCTTCGTCGCGGGGGCCTTGTCCTGCTCGGCGGCGGCGGTGCCTGCGCCCGCGAGCAGGCCCGCGCCGAGTACGGCGCAACAGGCGGTCGCGAGGACGGCCCGGAGGCCGGCGCGGGGGGAGTGCGGTCTGAGCATCGTGTCTCCTTGTGGGGGGACAGGGAGGGGAGGTAGCGCTGTGGACCTGCTGACGCCCCGCCCATGCGCTTGGCATGAACGCGGTAAGACGTTGCGGGGAAGAGTAGGAGGACTAGACCAGTACGGTCAATGGTTCGTACCAATCCCGTCGCGTGGTGACGATCTCGGATATCTTTCGAGTAAGCGGTCGTTAACTAGTGACTGGGGTACCGCCGATCGGGCATACTCAACGCGCCGCAGCCGCTGGTCAGCCGCTTCCGTGACCCGGAGGGAGACCCTGGCTCGGCATCGTTTCCGGCGTCGCCGCCTCACCCTGCGCGGGCGTCCGCCGTAGCCCCACAGGGAGGAGAGCGTCATGCCCGACCACGCCCCGCAGCCGGTGGACCGTCAGCTGCCGACGGATGAGGCCAGGGATCTGCTCTCGCTCGTCCGGGACATCGTCCACCGCGAGATCGCCCCGAAGGCGGCAGAGGAAGAGGAAGCCGGGCGCTTCCCGCGTGAGATCTTCACCCTCCTCTCCGAGGCCGGCCTGCTCGGCCTCGCGTACGACTCCGAGTTCGGCGGCGGCGACCAGCCCTACGAGGTCTACCTCCAGGTGCTTGAGGAGCTGGCCGCCGCGCGGCTGACCGTCGGCCTCGGCGTCAGTGTCCACTCGCTCTCCTGCCACGCGCTCGCGGGGTACGGCACCAAGGAGCAGCAGACCGAACACCTGCCCGCCATGCTGGGCGGCGGCCTCCTCGGCGCGTACTGCCTCTCGGAGCCCGCTTCCGGCTCGGACGCGGCGTCCCTGCGTACGAAGGCCGTGCGCGACGGCGACCACTGGGTCATCGACGGCACCAAGGCCTGGATCACGCACGGCGGAGTCGCCGACTTCTACACCGTGCTCGCCCGCACCGGCGGCGAGGGCGCCCGGGGCGTCACGGCCTTCCTGGTGCCGGGTGACGCCGAGGGGCTGAGCGCCGCGGCGCCGGAGAAGAAGATGGGCATGAAGGGCTCGCCCACCGCCCAGGTCCACTTCGACGGCGTACGCATCCCGGACTCGTGCCGCATCGGCGACGAGGGCCAGGGCTTCGCCATCGCGCTCTCCGCGCTCGACTCGGGCCGGCTCGGCATCGCGGCCTGCGCCATCGGCGTGGCCCAGGCGGCGCTGGACGAGGCGCTCGCGTACGCCACCGAGCGGCGCCAGTTCGGCCGGCCGATCGCGGACTTCCAGGGTCTGCGCTTCATGCTCGCCGACATGGCGACGCAGATCGAGGCGGGCCGGGCGCTCTATCTGTCGGCGGCCAGGCTGCGCGACGCGGGGCGGCCGTTCGCCAAGCAGGCGGCCATGGCCAAGCTGCTGTGCACGGACGCGGCGATGAAGGTGACGACGGACGCGGTGCAGGTCCTCGGGGGCTACGGCTACACGGCGGACTTCCCCGTGGAGCGCCTCATGCGTGAGGCCAAGGTGCTGCAGATCGTCGAGGGCACCAATCAGATCCAGCGCATGGTCATCGCCCGTCACCTCGCGGGTCCCGAGACGCGCTGAACTGCCCGCGGGGCGCGGGCGGCGCCATCAGCCGGGCCCACTCGGGGTCGTGCCGCCCGGGCAGCGTCCGGCCCCGGTCGGCCCAGTGGC